>NZ_JAMFTP010000001.1:0-239611 GCF_024586525.1 Corynebacterium sp. BF-R-2
GACTCGAGCACCTACGCGGCATCGCCTTAGGATTTAAAAACCTCAACCACTACATCTTGCGATGCCTAATCCACTCCGGACAGCTACAGGACAAAATCAACGCACTCTAAAACCGGAAGGGCCCCTTTGCTTCACGAGTTCAGCATGAGCAGTGAGCTACCGATTGCTCCAGTACCTATATTTTCAATTGACGCGATAATGCGACTGCGATTGTTATGACCCATTCTCTGCTCCTTTTCTTTATTTATGCGAACAAGAAACTTCTTTGAAAAAGGCTGACCTACACTTTCAATAATCCAAAGAGCAATCAGGTATAACACTGCTATTGCTAAGGTACCTAGGATGTCGAGTCCTAGATCACTGCTTAGCTCAACCCGCGAAGCACTATTGATTATATAACAGGAGGGAGACACACTCTCTGGAAAGATGGAACAAATGTTCTTAACGGGTTAGCTTCACAATAATAGAGAACAATAGCTCAGGGAGTCACGTTAAGCGTGACTCCCTCGACAAAACTTCACCACCTGCACCGAACGGCTTCCAGTCCGTTACTTCGGCCGTGACATAAACGACGCGAAATCAACAGAGCTGATAAAAGACCGAGGCCACTCCTCATCGTCGGTCAAAAGCATGTCCTCCCACAAACGTGACACAGCCGCCCCAGGCTCAATAGGCTCGTCGATCGTCCCTAATGCGGTGGAATAGCTATACATATTCCATTCATCCTCGTTAACCGGTTCATCACTCTGAGCCTGGAGATCATGGAGCAAGTTCTTTTTCACAACGGAATCCGACTCATCAATCTCCACATCAGCGACCAGATAGACGGTCGTGAACTGTTTCACGCGCTCCACTCGTTCAAGATAGCGCTGATAAAACCGAGGCAAATCCTCTTCTCTCGCAAGGAAATAGGTCTTTGTCAGGGTAATTTCGCTGGACATCATTTAGGGTTCCAACTCGTGTCATAGGCACCCGACGGACGGTACTTCCGCTGAGGATAGCAATGCCTCTTATGGGCATTGTTAAACTTGCTTTCATACAAATTTGCATCGGATTTGGCAGCATTAGGATCTGTTGGATGATTACCTATGACAAAGCCCACAATAGGATTGCCGGGGGCATTCTCCACTACCTGGCATTTCATGGTGATCATGCCTAGTTCATTTTTAACAACACCCGCTGCTTGCGCGACTTGCGTTTGAGCAAACACTGCAGAAGGAAGAGCGAGTGTAAGCGCCAAAGCACGTAATTTCTTCATTAGCAATTCTCCACTCGATCGATGCGAGTAATACCTGGAACCTTCGACTTGGAAACGGTTTCTTCAGCGCCCGGGGCAACCCCTGTGCACTCAATATCCTGAGAACCCACCCAACCCGTCATGATGACTTTCACCCGAACAGGTGTAGGGCAATTATTCCGAATTTTGATCTCAGATAGATGATGCTCAGCAGACACACACGCAGGGGCAGTGTTTGATGCATCATAGAAGCTTATAGTCGGCTCACCTTCCACATGGATTTCCGCTGACTGTTTCTCCTTGGCATCCGACAGGTCTACAGTCTTGGTTTCTCCGGAAGACAACTCAAATCCCGATTCACTGTCTGCAGCAGGAACCGTATCACCATCCAAGGTCGCTTCTGCATCCTGAGCAAACGCGCTACTGGGGGCGGCAAGAGCCAAGACAGCACCACAAACCAATGCCAAACGAACTTTTCTTGCAGACTTTTTAACCAGATTCTTTACCTTTCTTAGCGTTGGGAATGCACTTCACTCATGACAGTAGATGGAAAGTCCTCTCAAATCCATAGGACCTCCGTTCGGTACGCATAACTAAGAAGGATGAACACACGGATAAGCCCCGCGCCGTCGAAACAAACGATGAACCCAAAACTCACCCCGCACAACCCCAAGCCGTCGAATCAAACGACGAAGGGTCGCGGGAGCCGGGGCCGGAGGGAGATAAAGAAAAGCCTCCCTAATGGTAAAAAGTCGGCGCAGTTTTTTGGAACTGAGCGGAACTTTTAAGAGTTAGGGAGGCTAGATGGCCTGAGAATGCCCCTCGGGGTCCAGCGGGGTTAGGCAGTGATGCCCACGTGTTGCTGCTCGTTATGATGGTCTAGGAAGCTGGATCCTGCTGTCACAGCTGAAGGGATAAAAATGGCTCGATTGATTGCACCGACCACCGTCATCGGGGTCATCATTGCCGGATGTGCGTTGACCATCACCGCATGCTCTGATGGTGGTTCGCACACCACAAATTCACCTGCCTTTAGTTCGGTTGAATCCAGTCCGCGAGTTGCTGAAGCTCCAGCCAGTGAAAAAGTGACCCCAGAGGACTCGGGAGCGCAAAGCAGCTCGCAGACAACGACTTCAGCACAGTTTGCGGGCATGGGTACAGCAGCCCTGGATAATCAGCATCACATGCCCGAACGGCTTGGAGATCTCACGCCAACTAATGTGCGTGTGGGTGCCCACGATGGGTTTACCCGCGTAGTCATTGATCTCGAAGGAAGCGGCGAACCGGGCTGGTTTACCACCTACACAGATAGCCCAACTCAACAGGCCTCCGGTTACCCGGTTGAGGCAGAAGGAAATGCTTTTCTCGACGTCGGAATCGAGGGAACTCCTTGGCCATCTACGCCTGAGCTTGAACAACGGCACATTAAGCCAGGAGTCACTCCAGGTTCCGGCGTCGTGAGTGAGGTCGTCTACACCAGCTCATTTGAGTCACAATCGCAATTCATCATTGGTCTGCAGAAGAGGACGCCGTACTCGGTGACATTTCTCGAGGACCCCAAACGACTTGTACTTGATTTCCAGGACTAGCAGCTAGCACCCAACAAGCTAAGAGCCCCGCCATCGCAGCCCATGAACGAGCTGGAGAGCGGGGCTCTGGCTTATGAGGTTAGGGAATTAGTCTTCCTCAACCGGAACCAGGGAAATCTTGCCGCGGTTATCAATGTCGGCGATTTCGACCTGGATCTTGTCGCCAACGTTGACGACGTCCTCGACCTTTTCAATGCGCTCATCGCCGCCCAGCTTGGAGATGTGGACCAAGCCATCGCGGCCCGGGGTCAGGGATACGAAGGCGCCGAAGGCCACGGTCTTGACTACGGTGCCGAGGAAGCGCTCGCCCACCTTCGGCAACTGTGGGTTAGCAATGCTGTTGACGCGCTCGATGGCAGCCTCAGCAGCCTCACCGGTGGCGGCGGAAACGTAGACGGTACCGTCCTCCTCGATGGAGACGTCAGCGCCGGTTTCCTCGGTGATGGTGTTGATGGTCTTGCCCTTCGGGCCGATGAGCTCACCAATCTTGTTGACCGGGATGGTCACAGAGGTGATGCGCGGAGCCAGGCCGGACATCTCGTCCGGGCCCTCGATGACCTCAGCCATGGTCTCCAGGATGGCGGAACGGGCGTCGCGGGCCTGCTCGAGGGCATCGGCAAGCACATGCGAAGGAATGCCATCCAGCTTGGTGTCCAGCTGCAGTGCGGTGATGAATTCAGAGGTACCGGCGACCTTGAAGTCCATGTCACCGAAAGCGTCCTCGGCGCCGAGAATATCGGTAAGCGCCACGAACTTCTCCTTGCCCTTAACCTCACCGGAGACGAGGCCCATGGCAATACCAGCTACCGGAGCCTTGAGCGGCACGCCGGCGTTGTAGAGGGACAAGGTGGAGGCACAGACAGAGCCCATCGAAGTCGAGCCATTGGAGCCCAAGGCCTCAGAGACCTGGCGAATGGCGTACGGGAAATCTTCGCGGGACGGGATAACCGGAAGCAGTGCGCGCTCTGCCAGGGCACCGTGGCCGATCTCGCGACGCTTCGGAGAACCCACACGACCCGTCTCACCAGTGGAGTACGGCGGGAAGTTGTAGTGGTGCATGTAGCGCTTGGACTCAACCGGGGTCAGGGAGTCGATCTGCTGCTCCATCTTGAGCATGTCCAGGGTGGTCACACCGAGAATCTGGGTCTCACCGCGCTCAAACAGGGAGGAACCGTGGGCACGCGGGATGAGGTCGACCTCGACACCCAAGTCGCGGATGTCGGTGACACCACGACCATCGATGCGGAAGCCCTCGGTGAGGATCTTGGTGCGCACGATATCCTTCATCACAGCGTTGAAGGCGTTGCGGATTTGCTTCGATGCATCGGCTTCGTCGAGGTCATCGAAGTCCTCAAGGAGATCGGCCTCAACCTTCTCCATGTACTCGTTCGTCGCGTCGTCGCGCTCCTGCTTGCCGGGGATGGTGAGCAGCTTCTCCAGTTTCTTGGCAGCTGCCTTCTCGACGGCCTCGTACACGTCGTCACTGTAAGCCGGGAACAGCGGGAACTCCTGGGTCTCCTTCGCGGCGCGCTCAGCCAGTCCAGCCTGGGCTTCACACAGAGTCTTGATGAAAGGCTTGGCGGCTTCGAGGCCCTCAGCCACGGTGGATTCCTGCGGGGCCGGAGCACCTTCCTTGATACGCTCAGCCACGTTGACCCCGGCGCCGGCCTCCACCATCATGATGGCGACGTCATCCTTGCGGCCCTTCTTCACGATGCGGCCGGCCACAACCATGTCGAACAGTGCGCGCTCATGCTGTTCATTGTTCGGGAAGGCTACCCACTGGCCTTCTGGGTGCTTGTCGTCGGCGATGAGTGCCATGCGCACGCCGCCGACCGGACCAGAAACCGGCAGGCCGGAGAGCTGCGTCGAGGCAGACGCGCCGTTGATGGCGACAACGTCGTAGTACTCCTCCGGGTCCATGGACAACACCGTGACAACGACCTGGACCTCGTTGCGCAGGCCCTTGACAAAAGTCGGGCGAAGCGGGCGGTCGATAAGGCGGCAGGCCAAGATAGCTTCAGTGGAGGGTCGGCCCTCGCGGCGGAAGAAGGAACCCGGGATCTTTCCCGCAGCGTACATGCGCTCCTCCACGTCCACGGTCAGCGGGAAGAAGTCAAAGCCTTCGCGCGGCTGGTTGGACGCCGTGGTGGTGGACAGGAGCATGGTGTCCTCGTCCAGGTAGGTGGTCACGGAGCCACCAGCTTGGCGAGCAAGCTGACCGGTTTCAAAACGGATGGTGCGGGTGCCGAAGTCGCCATTGTCCAAAGTGGCGATGGCCTCGGTGATGCCATAGTCATCGTCGATGGCGAACTCGACGGTGTTGGTGGCGGCGTTCTTTACGTTCTTGGCGTTTCTAGCGCTCATCTCTGTGACTCTCCTTGGAGGTGTCCTGGCGATCTTCGGTGTCGCCTCTTCGATTCGGTGTTTCTGACAACGCCCAAGAATTTTACCAGATGGCATGAGAAAACCCCCGCACAGACAGTGCGGGGGTTGGTGGGGTGCGTGCTTAGCGACGCAGACCCAGACGAGAAATCAGATCACGGTAACGATCAACATCGTTAGCCTCCAAGTACTTCAGGAGGCCGCGACGGCGACCAACCATGAGCAGCAGACCACGGCGGGAGTGGTGATCGTGCTTGTGGCCCTTGAGGTGCTCGGTCAGGTTGTTGATGCGGGAGGTTAGCAGGGCAACCTGTGCCTCGGTGGAGCCGGTGTCGGTCTCGTGCAGGCCGAACTCCTTGAGGATTTCTGCCTTCTTCTCGGTGGTCAAAGCCATGGAAAATCTCCTATTGTATTTCAGTCCACATGAAATAGTGCGCTGTACAGCGCTGCCCGTGACTACTGTGAACCGCAGTCAGCAAGCCGAAGAAGAAGTATAGAGGCTGGTGAGCCTCGACATCAAATCAGCGAGGAATCGCTCGGTGTCTACCCCCACCGCCACGCGGGTGGTAGCTGGCGCGGACAAGCGCTCCGGGTCACCAATGGTGCGTCCAGTGTCCTCGCAGCGCAAGTTGAGATCGATGCAGGTCACCAGGGACGGGTCTGCAGCTACAGCAACAGCGAGCGGGTCGTGAAGGCCGCATCCTCCCAGATGTGGCGAGGTCGTCGCGTATGCGCGGATGTAATAGTCCACAATGTCGGCATAGACTCTGCCGACACGGGAATTACGCCACTGTGTCGTGTTCTCAGTGGTGAGTAGCGTGCGCAGCGTGACGTCGAGGCCCACCATCGTGAGGTCGTGAGCATGGCGGAAGACATAATCCGTGGCCCGCGGGTCTTGGTAGACGTTGGCCTCAGCGTACGGGGTGACGTTGCCAGGCACGGTGAGGGCACCGCCCATCATGACGATGCGAGCAGTGCGTGCGAAGTCTGGGCCCTTCTGCATGGCGGCCGCAATGCTTGTCGACGGCCCCGTGGGCACAATCACCAGGTCCTCTCCATGCTCCCGGACGGAGCGAATGAGGAAATCTACGGCGTCGCCCTGTGCAGCGCGACGGGGTGGCGGAAGCAGCACGTCGCCTAACCCATTGCGGCCGTGAATGAAGGCAGAAATGGGGGCCACTAAAAATCCTTCGCGGGTTGGCCCGGTGAAAACGGGAACGTCCTCGGCACCGAGGAGCTCAAGGAGGGCGAGTGCGTTACGTACTCCAAGGCCCACGGGAACGTTGCCATACGTTCCGGTGACACCGATCAACTCGAGGTCAGGGTGTGCCAGCGCATAGGCCAGAGCGAGGGCGTCGTCGATGCCGGTATCGAGATCCAGGATGAGTTTCACTTAGGCCTCCAGGGCAAGAATCTCGCGCACCCGCTCCACATCACGTGCCATTGCGCTCAACAACTCCTCGACGGAGTTGAATTTTTCCATGTCGCGCACGTGGTCCACGAAACGCACGGTGGCCTCGTGGCCATAGAGATCGGCGTCGCGGTCAAGGACGAAAGATTCAACTGAGCGTTCCTCATCACCAAAGGTGGGATTCGTACCCACGGAAATGGCCGCTGGGTACGGAACGCCAGGCTCCATATCACCCTCGACGGGCGCGCCCGTCGGTTCTATGACGAACCAGCCGGCATAGACGCCATCAGCTGGGATAGCTACGGATTCCGGGAAGTACTGGTTGGCCGTCGGAAAGCCCAGCTCTTTGCCTCCCCGACCCGCGCCGCGGACAACGGGCCCCGTTACTGAGAAGTGGCGCCCCAAGGCCCAATTCGCGCGGACGATGTCGCCTCTTTCTAGCGCGACACGGATGTTGGTGGAACAGATGCGCTCCCCATCGTCGTTGAGCAGCGGCACGATGTCCACGCTAAAGCCAAGCTCCGCGCCAAACTCTGCCAATGCAGGCGCGGTTCCGGCAGCACCTGCACCAAAAGTGAAGTTCTCCCCCACTACGACGTGCTCGGCGCAGAGACGTCCCACAAGCAAATCCTCGACGTATTCTCGGGGCTGGGCACCGCGTAACTCTTGGGTGAAGTCGATAACGAGCACCGCATCGATACCCATCTCCTCCGCTAGCTGCAGGCGTCGTTCCATGGTGAGGACGGCCACAGGTGCTCGTTCCGGAAGGAACACCGAGACCGGGTGCGGATCGAAGGTCACCATTACCGCACGTTCCTTATGGTCGCGCGCATACTTGACAGCCCTAGTCACAAGCTGTTGATGGCCGCGATGCAGGCCATCGAAAACTCCGATGGTCACCGACGTCGGACCGAGGTCCGTGGGGATGTTATCGATTCCGTACCAAATATCCACGGACACCATGCTATCCCACAACTACGTTTGCCCTAGACTGCAGTGCATGACTGATCCGCTCGCACGTTCCGGCCTGGTGGTCGTCGATAAGCCCGCAGGCATGACCTCACACGACGTCGTTGGCAAGCTCCGCCGCTACTTCCACACGCGCAAGGTGGGGCATGCCGGCACGCTCGACCCGATGGCAACGGGAGTGCTCGTGGTGGGACTGGAACGCGGTACGAAGTTCCTGGCACACATGGTGGCATCGACGAAGGCTTATGATGCGACGATTCGTCTGGGCATGGCAACCCACACCGATGACGCTGAGGGCGAGCGCACGTGGGGAGAATCCGCCGCTGCACTTGGCGATGCTTCCATTGCCCACGAAATCCAGAACCTCACTGGTGACATCATGCAGCGCCCTGCCGCCGTGTCCGCCATCAAGATCGATGGCAAACGCGCCCATGAAAGGGTACGAGCCGGCGAGGATGTGGACATTCCCGCGCGTCCAGTCACGGTGAGCCGCTTCGAGGTACTGGACACCCGACGTGACGGCGACTATGTGGATCTGGATGTGTCAGTGGCCTGCTCTTCGGGCACCTACATCCGCTCCTTGGCCCGCGATCTCGGCGAGGCTCTGGGCGTGGGCGGGCACCTCACCGCGCTACGGCGCACGGAGGTGGGGCCTTTTACGCTTGCTGACGCCCTCCCCCTCGCCTCCCTGGAGGAATCCCCCGTGCTCTCGTTGAGCCTCGACGAGGCGCTCGCGCGCAGCTACCCGGTCTTGGACGTCACCGAGGAGGAAGCCCAAGCACTGGCCATGGGAAAGTGGCTCGAACCGCGTGGGCTGAAGGGCATCCATGCCGCCGTGGACCCGCACGGCCGCTCGATCGCCCTCGTTAAAGAGAAGGGCAAGCGATTGGCCACAGTTTTCGTAGCGCGCCCGTCGACGCTCTAGCTTGAAGCGATGGAGCTAACCTGTAGCGTTGGCTCTCACCTGCCGCGTTAGGAGTCAAAGTTGAGTGCCGGGACCGAGGCGGACACGATGACGTAGCCTTCCCGGATAATCCAGCGACCCGTGATGAAAGGAACGGGTGTGGGCCGGGCCAAGATGTACGAAATGAGCGTGCCATCAAGGCGGAGATCAATTTCCGCCTGGTCAAAATCGAGCCAGCGCCGCGTCATGGGAAACCACGTTTTGTACGTCGCCTCTTTGGCACAAAACAGCAGACGATCCGGACAGGTGATACCGGCATCCTGCAAGCGAGACAACTGCGGCATCTCCCCTGCCCTGGCAATCATGGTGAGCACATGCTCCGGCAATGGTTCGGCTGGCTCCGCGTCAAGGCCCATCGAGCGCACGTGGGTCGTCGGTGCAGCCACCGCGGCGCGCAGGCCGTCCGTGTGGGTCATCGAGCCGGTGAAACCCTCCGGCCACAGCGGCATGCCACGCTCACCGCGCAAGATGGGCTCACCGCGGGTGTAATTCAATTCTTCGAGGGCGCGATGTGCGCACCAGCGCGCATCACCGAACTCCGCTTTGCGGATATCCACTGCTTGAGAAACCACCGAGCGCTCCTCTGGGGAGAGATGGTTGTAATTCAGCAGATCCGTCATCGACTCATCCGTGCGCACGTAGCAATAGCGCGCGGACTCCGGGAATAGGAAGGGCTCAAGCATGATCTGCCCTCCCTGTTTCCTCATCAATAGTCAGCACCGGATACGGCCACTGCTGTACGTCGCCGTGGGCCTGCCACTCACGTGGGTAGCCAAGAGACACCTCGATGTGGTCCACGCCGTCGATGTTGGTGCGGTTCGGCATGTGCAGGTGCCCGTAGATAACGGCCTTAGCGTTATAGCGCCGCGGCCACGACCTCGTATGGCGGGTGCCACACCACAGTGCGACTTCTGGCCAGCGCATATAGAGCGTCGGTTCCTGCACTAAGGGCCAGTGATTGACCAGAACGGTCTCGCCTTCCACGCGGGATAGGCGCTTGATGGAATAAGCCAGCCGGTCCCAGCACCACGCGCGCACATCAACGAACGGTGCGATGGCAAACTCATCCGTCATGACGATCTGCTTTTGCTTCGCACTGGCGAGTGCATGTTCCACCGTCGTTCCGGGTGGGCGGAAGCTGTAATCGTACAAGGTAAAGAGAGGTACGACGGTGACCCCACCAAAGACCGGAAATGGATCCTCCGGAGTCACGACGCCGATTTCGCGGCAGCCCTCAACGAGGCGATCGTATTTGTTGCGCCCTTGGTAGAGGTCTTGGCCGCGAGAGAACAGCTCATGGTTACCTGGGGCCCAGATGACTGTGGCGTAGCGGTTTTTCAGTCGAGCCAAGGTGCTGAGCACGAGGTCGATTCGCTCGGCAACATCCCCCGCCACAATCAACCAATCGCTGGGGTCTGGGGGGACGAGCTCGTCAATACGCTCACCATTGACGCGCACCGCGGCGTGAAGATCAGAGACGGCCCACAGGGTGGTCATGGCGCCTCCTTCACACGAACAGTCCCTCTACTTTTACCACAGGGTTAGGTTCGCGCCCACTGCATGGAGTAAAAGCGCCACACCACGCCTACCATGCGGATCACGATGAAGGCTGCAATGCCTCCCCAGACCCCAACAAGGCCGGCACCCAGGGCGTAGGCCAGCCACACACCAGGCAGGAAGCCCAGCAACACAGATGCCAGTGTCAACGTGCGAAGGAAGGCAGCGTCTCCCGCTCCCAAAAGCACGCCATCGAGGGCAAAGAGCACACCTCCAATGACCACAAGAAAGGTCATGACCCACCATGGCCCCGAGATCACGTCAAGGACCTCCGGGCTCGTGGTGAAGATGCGTGGGATCGCTCCAGCGCCGAGAGCCAAAACAGCGGCCAAAGCCACGGAGAACGTCGTGGAGTACAGAGTGACCTTGGTTCCCACCGTTCGTGCATAACGCGCGGAACCAGCACCGAGCGCAGCTCCAGTGAGGGCTTGAGCAGCAATAGCAAGCGAATCGAGCACCAAGGCGAGGAAGTTCCACATCTGCATCATGATCTGGTGTGCCGCTAGCTGGGCAGTTCCGATACGGGAGGCGACTGCCGCCGCGGAGAGGAAGGCCACCTGAAAACTCATCGACCGCACAATAAGATCACGGCCCAACACCAGCTGGCGACGGACAACATCCCACTTCACTTCCCAGGAGCCTGTGTGCTCTCGGCGCAGCTCCCGCACGAAAAAAGCCGCGATGATCCCCATGCCGAGGACAGTAGCGACGGCTGAGCCCGGCAGCCCCCACAAATGCACGAAGATGGGAACAGCGATGGCACCTGGGATCATGCCAGCCAAGGTGAAATACAAAGGCTTCCGGGTGTTGTGAACACCACGCATCCAACCATTTCCGGCCATTTCCACTAGCGTGAGAGGAATGGCGAAAGCGGCGATGCGCAGCCACTGGGCGGTGCCCTCAGCAGTCTCTGGGCTACCGGTCAGCCACATGGCAAAGACACCGGCAAACAGCCACATGATGGTTGCCAGCACCAGCCCCACGCCTACCGCGACCCATGTTGCCTGCACACCCTCAGCTACTGCTTCCTCACGTTTGCCCGCTCCAAACAGACGCGACGCGCGAGCCGTGGTGCCATAGGACAGGAAAGTGAGCTGGGTAGTCACAACGGAATGCAGCGTGGCAGCCGCTCCTAAAGATGCCAACTGGGAAGCGCCCAGACGGCCCACCACAGCAGTATCAAGTAGAAGGTACAGCGGCATTGCCGCCAAAACGCCGAGCGCAGGCACAGCAAGCCGAAAGACTTCACCGGCTGTGACCTTGACTGGTTGCTCCGAGGTCATTTAGGTCAGTGCACCTACTAGCTGTGCGGTGACCTCCTCAGGCGTGCCGTGTGCGGTGTAACCTGCCGCCGGGACATGCCCGCCGCCACCGAATGTAAGAGCCACGTCCGCGCAGTTCACAACAGAAGAGCGCAGAGACACCGCCCACACCTGAGGCGCCTGCTCCTTGAACACGACACCAATATCCGTGCCTTTGAGGGCACGAACGTAATCCACGAAAGATTCAATCGCGGAATCCGCGTGGGATGCAACCTCCTCATAAGGCACAAAGAGGACGGCAAGGCGGTGCTCCCCTGCCTTTTCGATGCTGAGTCCGGAGAGCACTCGCCCGATCATCTGCAGATCATCGGCAGTGTTCGAGTCCATAAGCTCGAGCGCAATTTGTTTGGTATCAAGCCCATAGAGCATGAGGCGTGCCGCAATGTCATGCATCGCAGGACGACCCCAGCGGAAATTACCAGTATCGGTCACGAGACCTGCGTAGAGGCAGTGAGCGATGACGCGATCGATCTGAATGGAGACTCTGTCGAGGATGTCCAGAAGCACCACCGTTGTGGACTCGCACACGGGGTCTACCACGTTGATGGAGCCGAAGCCATCATTGGACGCGTGATGGTCAATGCACAAGACTCGGCCGGCAGCCGCCATCTCAGCAATCTCGGCGGCTACTGAGCCTGTGCGATCCAGCGATCCGCAGTCCACGGTGACGTACAGGTCATAGCCCTTAGGGAGATCATCGACCAGCTCAATTTCATCCACGGTTGGAATGGAAAAGAGGTTGGCGGAAATATCACGGCGTTGACCAATCACCGTACGGGTCTCCTTGCCGCGCTGACGCAATGCAAGCGTCAACGCAGCTGCGGATCCCACAGCGTCAGCATCGGGGCGCAGGTGCGTGATGATACAGATGCTGCTGGCCTGGACCAGAGCATCCACTGCGCTTTGGTAGTTGGTTCGTGACACTTAATCCTCTTCTCTCTCCGAGGTTTTGTACGGGTTAGCGTCACCTGCTGGCTTCGCGCCTTCCTTGAGTTTTGCCAGCTCCTCATCGCGCGCGCGGGCGCGGGCGAGCAGATCCTCCATGTGTGCGGAGGCTTCCGGGACAGTATCGAGTTCGAAGGACAGCGTCGGCGTGAATCGCACGGAGAGCTGATCACCCACGATCTTGCGCAGCTGACCTTTGGCACGGTGCAGAGCTTCCGCCGCCTGCTCGAAGTCAGGCTCAGCGTCAATATCTTTACCGCGAACTGTGTAGAACACAGTGGCATCATGCAGATCACCGGTAACTCGGGCGTCCGTAATGGTTACCAGTTCGAGGCGGCGATCCTTGATCTGGCGTTCAATAGCACTGGCCACAATGGCCTGGATGCGCTTGGCCATGCGTGCGGCGCGTGCGTGATCAACCATGGTGATGCTCCTTTAGCTTCTACTCGTGATAACTAGTCTAGGATACCGATCCCCCTCGGCCTGCGAAAACCGCGGGGAAAGAATGCTGAAGCCCAGCCAGGAATCCTGGCTGGGCTTTGCTAACGAGTGTAAGTGTCACACGCGATTAGTCGCGCGGAACCTCGACCTCTTCGTAGGCCTGGATGATATCGCCTACCTGGATGTCCGGGTAGGACAGAACCATACCGCACTCGTAGCCGGCGTTGATCTCGTTGGCATCGTCCTTCTCGTGACGCAGCGACTCGATCTTTGCATCGGTCGTGATGACGTTGCCGTCACGCACGAGGCGAACCTTGCCATTGCGCTTGACCTTGCCCTCGGTGACCATACAACCAGCGATGGTGCCGACAGCGGAGGACTTGAACAGCGCACGAATTTCAGCTGCACCGGTGTCGCGCTCCTCGTAAATGGGCTTGAGCATGCCCTTGAGAGCAGCCTCCACCTCTTCGATGGCGCGGTAGATGACGGTGTAGTAGCGCACATCGACGCCCTCAGCGTTAGCTTCCTCGGTGGCCTTGCCCTCAGCACGAACGTTGAAGGCGATGATGACGGCGTCGGAAGCCGCTGCCAAGGAGACGTTGGTCTGGGTAACCGCACCCACACCACGGTCGATGATGTTGAGCTGTACTTCGTCGTCGACCTCGATGTCCAACAAGGCATCCTCGAGGGCCTCGACCGAACCGGCGTTGTCGCCCTTGAGGATGAGGTTGAGCGTCGAAGTCTCCTTGAGCACTGCATCCAGATCCTCGAGGGACACACGCTTGCGGGCCTTGGCCTGCAGTGCGGAGCGCTTGCGGGCGTCACGCTGTGCGGCAATCTGGCGTGCCACGCGGTCATCCTCGACCACCAGCAGGTTGTCACCTGCGCCAGGCACGCCATTGAGGCCCTGTACCTGAACCGGGCGGGACGGACCTGCCTCTTCGACGTCTTGGCCGAATTCATCAAGCATGCGACGAACACGACCATGCGAATCGCCGACAACGATGGAATCACCGATGTGCAGCGTACCGCGCTGGATGATGACGGTAGCCACCGGACCACGGCCGCGGTCGAGGTGTGCTTCGATGGCAGCACCCTGAGCGTCCATATCCGGGTTCGCGGTGAGCTCAAGAGCAGCATCAGCAGTCAGGATAACTGCCTCAAGCAGCTCATCGATGTTGATGTTGTTCTTAGCGGAGATGTCCACGAACATCGTGTCGCCGCCATACTCTTCCGGAATCAAGCCGTACTCAGTGAGCTGACCACGGATTTTATCCGGCTGAGCTTCCGGCTTATCAATCTTGTTGACTGCCACCACGACCGGGATGTCCGCAGCCTTGGCGTGGTTGATGGCCTCCACGGTCTGCGGCATCACACCGTCGTCAGCAGCGACGACGAGGATAGCCAAGTCCGTGGACTTCGCACCACGCGCACGCATAGCGGTGAAGGCCTCGTGACCCGGGGTATCCAGGAAGGTGATGGTGCGCGGGCCGTCCTCAAGGTCAACGACGGTCTGGTAGGCACCGATACCCTGGGTAATACCACCGGCCTCACCCGCACCTTCGTTGGTCTTACGAATGGTATCCAACAGGCGAGTCTTACCGTGGTCGACGTGACCCATCACGGTGACAACTGGCGGGCGCTTCTCCAGAGCCTCTTCGCCACCCTCGTCCTGGCCGAACTGAAGGTCAAAGGACTCAAGCAACTCACGGTCCTCGTCCTCTGGGGAAACGACCTGAACGTCGTAGTTAATCTCAGAGCCCAGCAGCTGCAGGGTGTCCTCGGAGACAGAAGCGGTTGCGGTCACCATTTCACCAAGGTTGAAGAGTGCCTGAACCAAAGCTGCTGGATCTGCGCCGATCTTCTCAGCGAAGTCAGCCAAGGAAGCACCGCGACGCAGGCGAACGGTCTTGCCGCCGCCGTCAGGCAGGCGTACGCCGCCTACCTCGTGCTTCTGCTGCTCTTCAAACTCGTGGCGCTTCTGACGCTTCGACTTCTTGCCGCGACGCGGAGCGCCGCCTGGGCGGCCGAATGCACCAGCGGTGCCGCCGCGACGACCGCCGCGACCACCGCGGAAACCGCCGGGTCCGCCACCGGGGCCACCGTGGCCCGGGCCACCACGGCCGCCACGGCCACGGCCGCCGCCTCCTCCGCCACCGGAAGACTTGGACGGCATGCTTGCCGGGTTCGGGTGGGACGGCATCATGGCCGGCGATGGACGACGACCGCCGCCGCCCTTGTTTCCGTCACCCTGCGGGCGACCGCCACCCTTGCCGCCGCGGTTATCGCCCGGCTTAGCGCCGGAACGCTGGCCCTTCGAGCCACCCGGACGCGGCCCAGGGGTTGGACGGTCACCGCTAGAGCCACCCGTAGAGAACGGGTTATTAGCTACACGGCGGGTGCCACCCGGCTTCGGCATGGAGCGCGGCGTAGCACCACGCTCGCCACCTTTAGCAGAGCTCTTCTGCTGTGCGCCCGGCTTGGGGGCGCCAGCACCTGGCTTCGGCGCAGCGGCGCCCGGCTTCGGAGCTACAGCACCTGGCTTGGGGGCGCCAGCACCTGGCTTCGGAGCTGCGGCGCCCGGCTTCGGAGCTGCAGCACCTGGCTTCGGCGCAGCGGGCTTAGCGGGCTTTTTCTCTGCCGGTTTGTTCTCTGCAGACTTCTTTGCTGCAGGCTTAGGCGCACTGGAGCCGGAAGCTGCAGGCTTATCCTTCTTCTCGCCGCTCTGAGCTTCCTTAGCTTCGTAGTGCGCGCGCATCTTCTTAACCACCGGGGGCTCGATGGTCGAGGATGCGGTTTTCACGAACTCGCCCTGTTCTTTCAGCGTGGCGAGTAGTTCCTTGCTGGTTACACCGAGCTGCTTTGCCAACTCGTGTACACGTAGCTTTCCGGGCACTTGTCTCCTCTTTAATCTTCCTAGGAGCCAAGGCCGCGAAAATACGGCTTGACCCCTAGTTAATGGCTATGGACTGTCATCGCTGATGCTGCTTCATGGTTGTGCGCTCATCAGTGTTCGGTCTTCCTTTTTAACTCTGGGTCGCACGGACTGACGCCCGCCGACGGCACCTGCTGCTGGGCAGCAAGGTACTCACGTACGTGACCTGTGTCCACGTCAGTGGACATTCGGAGCGCGCGCTTGAAGGCACGAGTTCGCTCCGCCAGCGCTACTGCTTCCAGATCTGGTCTGATCCATGCTCCCCTCCCAGGGAGCTGGCGACGCGGATCCGGAACGACACGGCGACCTTCGGGATCGTCCCTATCGGCGACAACCCTGAGCAGTTCCGTGTCGGGATGCTTCTGGCGCGTAGCGATACAGGTTCGGAGTCGCTGTCCTTGAGACATCCAACTCCTTACGTTGTTTCGCCACTGCTACTACGCCACAGCATTCCTGCATGTGGGCCGTTGTCTAGTCTACGCGAAAATACGCCAAACCTTTAATTCCGCCGCGGGTTAATCACGCGCTGCGTCAGAGTGAATATCAATCTTCCAGCCCGTGAGGCGGGCAGCCAGACGAGCGTTCTGGCCTTCCTTGCCGATGGCTAGGGACAGTTGGTAGTCCGGCACGGTCACCTTGGCCACTTGCGCTTCTTCATCGAGGATCTCCACGCGTACAACCTTGGACGGCGCCAACGCATTGCCCACGTATACGCTGGGATCTTCGTTGAAGTCGATAATGTCGATCTTCTCACCGCCAATTTCGCGCATGATGTTGCTCACTCGCGCACCCTTGGGACCGATACAAGCACCCTTGGCGTTCAGGCCCTTGGCATGTCCCACGACAGACACCTTGGAACGGTGCCCCGCCTCACGGGCGATGGCGATGAGCTCAACGGTGCCATCAGCAACCTCCGGAACCTCCAGCTCAAAAAGACCACGCACCAGCTCCGGGTGAGTACGCGACAGCGTAATCTGCACCTTCGCACCAGTGCGGTTGACGCCCACCACGTAGGCCTTGACACGATCGCCATGCTCGAGCTTCTCCCCCGGCAGTTGTTCGGCGGGCAGGAGAATGGCGTCCTGGGAATCGTGCTCGGTACCTAGCTGCACCACAACAACGCCACGCTTGTTGGCGTGAATGTCGCGCTGCACCACACCAGACACGACGGTGCCGATGAGCTCAGAATAGGAATCATAGGTGCGCTCAGCTTCGTCCTCACGCAGCTTGCGCAGGATGGCGTCACGGACAGCCTGCGCGCCGATGCGGCCGAAGTTCTCTGGAGTGTCATCGTATTCGCTGATGACCTCACCAGTTTCGGGATCGCTCTCCGTGACAATGACCGCCACCGCGCCGGAATCTGCATCGATGTCGACACGTGACTTCGTGCCTGCAGCCTTAGTCTCGGCTGACTCGGTGCGGTAATCCAGATAGGAATACAAAAGGGCACCCGCGATAGCTTCGAGCAGGTCCTTCACGTGGACGCCACGCTCGCGCTGAATCGTACGAAGTGCCTCTAGGTCAATATTCACTTATTAGTCCTCTCGGGTTGCCGAGTTCTGCTCGGCGAAATCGAACGTCTGCTTAGTCGCCTCCAGCTCCTGTACCGAAGGTTGAGCAAATTCAATTTCTACCACCGCACGGGTGAGGTTTTCCAATCGCTCGATCTGGTAGTGCACCTCCTTCTTCACAGTCGTGACGAGCGCCACGGATTTTTCGTTTTCTGAAAGAGCACCGATGCGAGCGACGTGGGTGGTATCGGGGACGTCGGCAAGCGCGAAGCCCACGAGCCGTCCACGGTTACGGCGCCAGTGACGTGCGGCGGTGAGTGGGAAGTCCACGCCGGGGGTTGAGACCTCGAGCGTGTAGCCGGCACCAAAGTTCAGTTCACCGGCGTCTTCCTTCGCATCAAACAGTGCTGAAATCTCCTGAGACAACTCCTCGATAAGGTCTGAACTCGGGCGCTCATCACCGTCAACGCGGATAATAACCTGGGATTTCTTGCCAGCCCTCGTGGTCTTCACGTCCTCGATGTCGAGGCCGCGTGGGGTGACGACTGGCTGCAGGATGTCAGTAAGTTGCGCGGGTGTTGGGAATGCCATGCGCTCTAGACTAGGCCACACGGGTAGGGTCTATCGCGTGAACCGCCGAGTAGTTGTGCCTGCCCTCGCCCTCGTAGCCGCGCCGTGGCTCAGTGGCTGCCAAGCCACCAATGCCGTTGTGGACTATTTTGGTCCGCGCGCGGATCCCGCCTTGACCTCCCTCGCTCATGCCGCGAGCGCCGATGCTGAAGCTTTACAGGCGCTCGATGCCGACGCTGCGGCGTTACGCTCGCAGCACGCGGAAGAACTCTATGGGGAAATTGATCGCCTGTGCGGACGGGATGAGAACGGTCAAGCCCCACGTTCCTGTGCGGTTGACAGGGACGTGGCGCCGCGTGAGGCCGCCGATGTTTCCACAGTGCTTCACGACGCCTCCACGTCCACCGAAGAACAACTCGACCACGTGTCCTCGGAGTCCCGTGCGCTTGTCGTGGCGCAGGCCATCGCACTGGAAGCGTGGACTGGTGACGAGCTCGGCGCGGCCCCGGCACTAACGAAGCCTGAAAGAGACCAAGCGGTCGATCTCCTCGAGTGGGAATACCAACAGGTCTACGCCCTCGACTTCGCGCGCTCCTACGCTGCATCGGAGCTGGAGGAGACCATCGATGAGCGCCTCGACGTACATGAACACCGCATTCTGGAGCTGCAGGTAGTTTTGGACAAGCTCGGCGCTGTGCCCCAACCCGCAGCGGCATATCAATCTCCCGGTGGGGCGCTACCCCAGGATGCAGATTCAGCACGTGAATTCATCGACACCGTCGCACACAATGACACTCTGAAGTGGACCGATGCTGCCACGCAGGCCGCGGCGACTGCAGGAAGCGATAGCGAGGCTGAAGCCACGTCGGCGTGGCAGCGTTGGCTTATCGCGGTTGCGGCGCAATCACACCGCTTCCACACCGCCTAAGCGTGTGGCCTACTTCTTGTCCGCGTACAGCGACCAGGCGTAGCGCATCACCGGGATCTGCAGCGGCAAGCGCACCGCGTGATAGATCTTCTTGCCGGTCGACGCTGTGCCGCTCGAAAGGTCCTTGTAGGCCTGATAGAAGTTCGCTGGCCAGACGGCTGCGAGCAAAGCAAAGGCGGACAGGCCGCCGACCTTGCGCGTCGAGGGATTGGCCAGCAGCCCACCTGTCACCACTTCCCAGGCACCAGAAGTGAAGTTGTAGAAGCGGGCCGGTCCCGGCAACTGCGGGGGAATGATCGACTCGAATGGCTCTGGCTTAGCAAAGTGCAGAATGCCCATTGTGGAAAGGGCGCCGGCCATCGGATATGTCAGGGCGGGCTTGTGTGAACTCATGCCCGCTAGCCTACGCTTGCTCCCCTCTTATCCGCGGATGAGCTCAGTGAGGGTATCGACGATCTCGTCAGCAGGGACCTCACGGGTCTCACCACCGCGGATACGCAGCTCAATGATGCCGTCAGCGAAGGAGCGTCCCAAGATAGCAATAAACGGCATACCGAGCAGCTCAGCGTCCTTGAACTTGACGCCTGGGGAGACCTTCGGGCGATCGTCGAAAAGCACCTCGATTCCCGCGCGGTCTAGGTCCTCCACGAGCTTTTGCCCTGCCTCCATGGCGGCAGCATCCTTGTTGGCCACGGCCACGTGCACCTGATACGGCGCCACAGCCACAGGCCAATTGAGGCCCTTCTCGTCGTGGCGCTGCTCCGCCAGAACAGCGAGCATGCGCGTCACACCGATGCCATAAGAGCCCATAGTCGGAACAGCACGCTTGCCATTCTCATCCAGGATGTGAACGTCAAAGGCCTCGGTGTACTTGCGGCCCAGCTGGAAGATGTGGCCGAGCTCAATGCCGCGCTCCAAGGTCAGAGTGCCCTGACCATTCGGGGCTGGGTCGCCTTCCTTGACTTCAGCGGCCTCGATGTATTCATCGACGGTGAAGTCACGTCCAGCGACGCATCCTTCAACATGGCGGTTCGGGGCATCCGCACCCGTAATCCAGGCAGTGCCCGACACCACGCGGGGATCGGCGTAAACCTTTACCTCGTTAGCGTTGAGGGCGCGCGGCCCCACATAGCCCTTGACCAGGAAGGGGTTCTTCTTAAAGTCAGCTTCACCGGCAAGCTCGAACTCAGCCGGCTCCAGGGACGCCTCGAGGCGCTTCTCATCCAAGCCACGATCACCGGGAATAAGAACCGCAGCCAGCTCCCATTCCTTCTCCTCTTCCGTGGCCGCGGGAGCGGCCACCTTGATCATCATGCACTTGAGGGTGTCGGCAGCGCTGACCTCGTGCCCGTCAACGGTGACGCCCGCGCTCTTGGCCCACTCCACCAGCGACTCGATGGTCTCCGCGTCCGGGGTCTCGTGCTCTTGGGCCTCCGGCAAACCATCGAAAGGAATTTCCTCCGGAGCCTGCATGACGACTGCCTCCACGTTAGCGGCGTAGTCGCCCTCAGTGGAACGCACGAAGGTGTCCTCACCGACCTCGGAGACCGCGAGGAACTCTTCGGAGGCCGAGCCACCCATCGCACCGGAGGTGGCCTTGCAGATGGCGTAGTCGATGCCGAGGCGGTTGAAGATGTTCTGGTAGGCCTTGCGGTGACGAGCATAAGACTCATCAAGGCCCTCATCGGACATGTCGAAGGAATAAGAATCCTTCATGGTGAATTCGCGGCCGCGCAGAACACCGGCGCGCGGGCGCTCTTCATCGCGATACTTCGTCTGAATTTGGTACAGCGTGACCGGGAAGTCCTTGTACGAGGAGTACATGTCCTTCACCGCGGTGGCGAACATTTCCTCGTGTGTGGGCCCGAGGAGCATATCAGCGCCCTTGCGGTCCTTGAGGCGGAAGAGGTTATCGCCGTACTCTGTCCAGCGGTTCGAGGTCTCATAAGGCTCGCGCGGCAGCAGGGCCGGGAACAGCATTTCCTGGCCGCCGATGGCGTTCATCTCCTCACGGATAACGTCCTCAATCTTGCGCATCGCGCGCAGACCCAGCGGCAGCCACGTATACACGCCTGGCGCGACGCGGCGCACATAACCTGCACGGACGAGAAGCTTGTGGCTGGGTACTTCGGCATCAGCCGGATCCTCACGAAGAGTGCGGAGGAAAAGCTCAGAAAGACGTGTAATCATGGTTGTTCAGTCTACATCGCTAGCATGTAGCCATGCTGATCATCCTCCCTCCTTCCGAGACCAAGGCCCATGGCGGCGACGGCGCACCCGTGAACTGGGACGCGCTCTCCTTCTCTGAGCTCACTCCGATCCGCCGCGAGATTGCCGCTGCGTTGTCATCCCTTGAGGTCGATGAGGCCCTCGCCGTACTGAAAATTTCGCAGAAGCTGCGTGCGGAGGCCGAATCCAATCGTGAGTTGGAGTCCTCTCCGACCATGCCTGCTCTTGAGCGTTTCACGGGCGTGCTGTATGACGCTCTCGATGCCTCTAGCCTTCCCGCTGACGCGCGTGAGTTCCTGGCAGTGGGCGATGCCTTGTTTGGGCTTGTGCGCGCCAATGACCTCATTCCCCATTACCGGCTGTCCGGGGGGACGAAGCTGGGTGGGCGCACGCTGAAATCACGCTGGGGCACGGCGATTACTGATGAGTTGCGTGCGCTTGCCGACGTTGAACTGATCATCGACATGCGCTCTGGCACCTACCAACAGTTGGGGAAGCTAAAGGAGGCTGCCACGGTGCGCGTGGAGTCCGTGCAGGAGGATGGCTCACGCAAGGTCGTCTCGCACTTCAACAAGCACTATAAGGGCGAGCTTGCCCGCATACTCGCACTGCGCGGCAGCGAGGTAAGCACCATCGAGGACGCCGCCCACATAGCTCAGGACGCGGGCATGCGCACCGAACTGCGCGGCAGCGAGCTGGTGCTCGTGGTCTGATTTATCTATTTATCAATTTATCAACGCCCGCCGATTTATCTATTTATCAATTTATCTGACTGCTATATACTCTCAGTATGACTGGAAACCCTTTTCGCCCAACCTTTGGCGCTAGCCCGCTAAAGTGGGCTGGCCGCAGTGCAGTTCTCAATGACTTCACGGTTGGGCTCGGCGGCGGAGTTGGAAACCCCAATCGCGCAATGCTTATTAGCGGCCATCGTGGGATGGGCAAAACAGTCCTGTTGACTGAGCTCGAGGACCTCGCAGCCCAACAAGGATGGGCTGTTATTCGAGTCAGTGGCCGAAGCAATTCAGTCACTCAGCTCATCGACTCCATCATTCCAGAAAAGATCAACCAGCTGTCTTCTCCATCAACCCGTCGAATCAAGGACATTCGCATTGCGGGCCTCGGTGGCATTGGTACTGAAGAGATCGGTACGCCACCGGTGCCAACATTGGAATCACGCTTGCGTGAACTCTCCGCTCATCTCAAAGACAGCGGAATTCTACTTACTATCGATGAGATTCAAGACGCCGATCCTCATGGCCTTGAGAACATCGCAGTCGCATTCCAGCATCTTGTTCGCGATGAACTCGACGTTGCCATTGTGATGGCAGGGCTTACTGCTGGTGTTGACAAGCTTCTACACCTACCGGGAACAACGTTTTTGCGCCGTGCCCGCCGATTTCACCTTGGACCTGTCAACCCGCAAGCTACAACCAGCGCTTTCAAAGATACTGCAGCACTAACATCGATTGCTTTCAACGACGAAGCTGCCGACCGCGCTACTGAAGCTAGCCACGGTTATCCCTTCCTCATCCAGCTCATCGGGTACTTGGCCTGGAACGCCGCGTCACAAGCCAGTGAAACGACCATTTCCTCAACAACCGTTGACGCTGTTCTCGATGAGGCAATCACGACAATAGGAACGCATGTGCATGATCCTGCGGTACGTGCACTAAGCCAACGCCAACTTGAGTACCTACACGCGCTGGCAGACATAGCAGATGAAGCTGGAACGGCCACCTCCGGTGCTATCGCTCACGAGCTCAAGACAACAACAACGTCTCTCAGTGAAGTGCGCGCGCGTTTGCTAGAACAGGGGCTTATCGACGCCCCACGGCACGGTACAGTTGCCCTAGCGCTGCCATACCTCCGCAATTATCTTCACGCAGGCGGCGAACAAACCTACGTGGATTAAACCTAGCCGATTACACCAGCGGGTGATAGCGCAAACTGTTGCGCTTGAGATCGCATTCAGTGGCGATGGCGATACCGGAGGCAATCTTCCCGCGCTCGCGAAGTCGGAAGAGAGCGTCCACAATACGATCGCGCAGGCTCCACGGATCAATGGTGTTGATGTAGACCTTCGTGCCGCCTTCAAAGCCGGCGAGGGTGGACACGCGCAGCTTGATCATGACGCGCCACGGCTGCGGCAGATCCATGCTCGGCGGGCGGTGATGCCATTCCTCATTGCAGGCCACATCGGGGCCCACAGCCGCGTGGGCTGCGTGAATGAGATCAGACATGCCGCGGACCTCGCCGGGGCTTTGCTCCCATGGCTCACAACACGGCGACTTGGAGTACACCTCCAAGGTGGGATAGCGGTGACCGAAGCCAGCGAAGAGCACGGCGTACTCGTTCTCCGCGATGACTAGGTTGCGCTTGGCTGCGTAGCCGACCGCCCAGTCGTTGTACATGTTGGGGTGCTTGCGCAGGATGGCGTTTTCCTGGTTAGCGGCCATTCCCAAGGCATCGATGGCAACGAGTTGCTTGTGGAGGTGGTCAAAGGACGCGCCGGCCGGTGACAGCCAATTTTGGAAGACGGCCACATAGTCCGCATAGCGGTTGCGCTGATAAAGCTCCCGCGTGGATTCCGCCGTGAAGGTCGTCAGCAAGAAGTGCTCATCCGGGCTCAGTGTGCCGGAGGACGCGAGCTGACTGTCATCCGTCGCGCCGTCCACAAAGTGCCGCGCACCGATGATGACATCGTGGCCGCCGCCGAAGAAACCATCAGCGAGGGCGAGGAGGGAGTCGTCGTCAAGCGCGGCGTCCCTGCCTGCGGCCTTGAGCTTCGTACGCACCACATTGAGCACGTGCGCACGCCCGGCTTCATCAGCCTCATAGCGTTCCTTATGACGGGCCAAATCCGGGTCCATGGTGTAGCCGTAGTTGTCGTGCCAATAATCATAAGAAACAATCTCAAACAAGTTGGGAACACGGCGGAAAGCCGGAGTCGAACTGTCGAGCTCATGCGGCAGCAGGCCGCTCTGGATCTCCCCAGAAGGGAGAATGCGAGACTTTTCCGGCGGAGTATCGAGCATGCGCCCTGAGCAGAATGCACAGGTCTGAGTATGCGCATCAGCTGTCAACGGCTGTGGATCCTTAGCCGAGTGCGACAACGGGCGGTTGCCGCGGCCAGGAACTGTCCACACCTCAGTCCCAGAGAAGGGGTTGATCTGCTTGACGGTTCCGTCCGCCATCGTCTGGATCGGCTCGACGCGGCTAAAGAGTGCTTCGCTCATGCAGCCCAGAGTAGACCTCCGTGCGGCACCGTGCGACTAGACTTGGAGTCCATGCAGCACCGATTCTTCGAAGTAGATGTCTTTGCCACCGGACCGTTCAGTGGAAATCCACTCGCTGTGATTGCTGACGCTGACGATTTGAGCGCCGAGGAGATGCAGCGCATCGCACACTGGACCAACTTTTCTGAGACCACGTTCCTGTGCTCACCTACTGACCCAGCTGCGGATTATCGAGTGCGGATTTTTACTCCGCACGAGGAATACCCCTTTGCCGGACACCCCACGCTCGGCAGCGCCCGCGTCGTAGCTGAGCTCCACGGCAAGACCGGAACTCTGGTTCAAGAATGCGGCGTGGGCCTCGTCACGGTGCGCCAAGAGGAGGGCCGTTTCGCCTTCGCCACCCCACCACTGGTGCGCGAGGGGGAACTTTCTGAGTCTGAGCTTGATGAAGCCGCCTCGGCCCTCGGCGTCGACGTCGCTGACGTTGTGGACTCAGGGTGGGTCGATAACGGCCCGGGCTGGCGTCTCGTGCAGCTGGAGTCTGCCGATGCCGTTCGTGCACTCACTCCCACGCCGACGCCAGGCGTCAAGGTAGGGGTGGTCGGACTGACCGGCGACACTAGCCCCGCCTACGAGGTGCGCGCCATCACCGCCCAGTTCGAGGACCCCGTTACTGGTTCCTTCAATGGCGGCGCCGCCCAATTCCTCCGCGCCAAGAACGCCGTGCCCGCCAGCTATACTGCCGCCCAAGGCAGTCAGGTTGGCCGCGATGGTCAGGTGTTCATCACCGACGATGGCGATAACATCTGGGTTGGCGGCGAGGCCCACATTCGCGTGCGCGGAACGTTGGTGTCCTAATATGACGGCTTCTTCTCTTCCATTTGACCTTCACCACGACTTTGCTCACCGTCTTCCCAGCATGGTGTCCGCTGCGCGCGGCGAGGAACAGCCCGCCGCACGCCTCATCGTGCTCAATGAGGACCTAGCTACCCAGCTAGGCCTTGACCCGGAATGGCTGCGCACAAACCAGGGCCTTGAGTTTCTCCTCGGACGCGGGCCAGAAACTCCCCATGCTATGGCCTATGCCGGGTTCCAGTTTGGGCAGTACAACCCATCCATGGGCGATGGCCGCGCGCTCCTCCTCGGCGAAATGACCGGCCCCATCACGCCACACAATCCGACAGGACTCTGGGATCTGCATGCGAAGGGAACTGGGCGCACGCCTTATTCACGCTATGGCTCCGATGGCCGCGGCACACTGCGCTCTATGTTGCGCGAGTACCTGTTCTCCGAGGCCATGCATGCGCTCGGAGTCCCCACCACGCGCTCTCTCGCGGTGATCGCCACCGGCCGGCCCCTCCAGCGCCAGGTTGTGGAGGAAGCCGGCGTCCTCGTGCGCGTAGCCTCCAGCCACATCCGCGTGGGCTCTTTCCACTTCGCAGCCCAATCCGAACAACCCGGCCTGCTCAAACAGCTCGCGGAGTACACCACCGAGCGCCACTACCCTGGCGCTGACCATCGTGCTCTCTTTACCAGGGTCATGGAGGCCCAAGCTGCCACCGTGGCCAACTGGATGCAGCTGGGCTTTATCCACGGCGTCATGAACACCGATAACACGACCCTCTCCGGTGAAACGATTGACTATGGTCCGTGTGCCTTCATGGAGGACTACGACCTCGATACATGCTTTAGTTCTATTGATACGCAGGGCCGTTACCGCTTCGGGCACCAGCCGGACATCGTGGGCTGGAACCTGGCTCGTTTAGCGGAGTCGCTACTGCCGCTTTTCGACGACTCCCCCAACACCGCCCTCACCTGGGCGCAGGATGCCATCACTTCCTTCGGCGAGCGCTATAAACGTGCACGCAGGGACGACGCACACCGCCGTCTTCAGCTCCCCGAGGAACTCTTCGAGGAGTACACCGGAGCGCTTAAGCATTCCCGTCCGGATCTCACGCAGGCCAACCGGGCCCTCGTGGCAGCTGCTTCCGGCGACCGCGCTACGGCGTACGAACTCTTCGGCGATGAGCGCTTCGTGGATGAATACTGCACTAGCACCCTCGACGTCGACGTCCTTACAGCATCCACTCCACGGGTTGTGCCTCGCCCACGCCTCGTGGAAACAGCTCTGGCTGATGTGTCCGAGTTTTACCGCTTCCTCCAGGCAGCGACTCACCCCTTTGACGCCGCGGCGGAATACGAGCAGCCCGGCGGCACCGAGGGCTATCTCACGTTCTGCGGCACCTAGGCTCCCTCCGCCCCTCTCTCCTGCGGCTGCACCGACAAAAGAAAACCACCGGCGCCCCGAGGTCTCCGCCGGAAAGGAAACGGAGGCTCGGGGCGCCGGTGTGTCTCTATCTCTCACTGCCGCGCTCCCGGTCGGTTTCTCAGGCCGACCGCCCCGCGCGGCTGGGGTTCTCTCTATCTCTCGCATGCGCTCTCTCAAACGCACAACATAAGTATGGAGCGTTGTCCTTGAGGAAGCGTTCGACAGCACTGAACACTTCCTGTCAGTTCCTGAGAGTTGGCTGGTGGCCTACTTGTTCTCGAGGCGCAGGGTCTTTTGGGTGTACTCCCACATCTCGTTGTAGAGCTTCTTATCCTTGGAGAGCTTAATGCCGTAGGACGGAATCATCTCCTGAATCTTGTCGCCCCACTGGATCATGTGCTCACCGAAGCAGCGCTCCAGCAGCTCAACCATGACGGCTGGGGTGATGGACGCACCTGGGGAAGCACCGAGCAGGCCCGCGATGTTGCCCTCCGGGTTGTTGATGAGAGTGGTACCGAATTCCAAGGAGCCGAAGTGCGGCGCACCGGCCGGCTTGATGACCTGAACGCGCTGGCCTGCAACGACGGTCTCCCAGTCATTCGGATCAGCGTTCGGGACGTACTCCTTGAGGGTCTCGACGCGCTTGTCGAAGTCCTTGAGAACCTCAGAAACCAGGTACTTGGTCAGGCCGAACTCCTGGGCGGCAACGCCAAGGTAGGAGGTGATGTTGTCAGGGCGGATGGACTTGAACAGGTCGAAGTAAGAACCCTTCTTGAGGAACTTCGGCGACCAACCTCCGTACGGCCCAAACAGTAGTCCCTTCTCACCGTCAATGACACGGGTATCAAGGTGCGGCACGGACATCGGCGGAGCGCCGACGGCAGCCTTGCCGTAGACCTTGGCGTTGTGCTTCTCCACGAGCTCCGGGTTCTTGGAACGCAGCCACAGACCAGAGACCGGGAAACCCGCGAAACCAGAGACTTCGCGAACACCAGCCTTGCGCAGCAGATCCAGGGCGTAGCCACCGGCTCCGACGAAGACGAACTTGGCGTGGACTGCCTCATAGTCTCCGGTGTGCAGGTTCTTGGCGGTCACACGCCACTTGGAGCCATCGCGCTTAATATCAACGACCTCGTGGCCGTAGCGAATCTCGGTACCCGCGGCCTTAGCTGCAGTAAAGAACTGCTTAGTCAGGGCACCGAAGTTCACGTCGGTACCAGCGTCGGTCCACGAGATAGCAACCTTCTGGGAGTTGAAGTCACGGCCCTCAGACATGAGCGGCAGGTTTTCCTGGAAGGTAGCGTCATCATCGCTGAACTGCATGTTCGGGAACATGTGGTTGTCCTTGAGCGCATCGTAGCGACGCTTGAGGTAATCCACCTGGATAGAGCCCTGAGCGAAGGACACGTGCGGGACCTGGTTAATGAAGGCGCTCGGGTCGGTGAGAATGCCGTTGTTGAGCTGGTGAGACCAGAACTGGCGAGAAATCTGGAATTTCTCATTAATGTTCATGGCCTTAGAAACGTCAATACGGCCGTTCTTCTCTGGGGTGTAGTTCAGCTCGCACAGTGCAGAGTGGCCGGTACCGGCGTTATTCCACGGGGAGGACGACTCAAGCGCGGGACCATCGAGGCGCTCGAAGACCATCTGGGTCCAGCTCGGCTCGAGCTCGCGGAGCATGGCGCCGAGAGTGGCGCTCATAATACCCGCACCAATGAGGGCAACCTCAACCTCGTCTACTACTTGTGCTGTCTTCTTATCGGAGGACACTGTACTTATTACCTCTTTGAGTCGATGTATTCGATGTGGTCAAGTGCCCTGCGTAGTCGGGCTACACAGAGCGCGGTGAGAAAGCGCTCGACGATGCTAGGAACCAAGCCGGCACGCAGATCACCCGCAGAGGGAGATCCGTCAAGCATTATCTTCACCTTACGCCCCTTGGGGTGAAATAGGCATTCTGTAAGAAAGAAATGCCCGGTCCGCAGCGAGTTACCCCCTTTGTGGTGCAGACCATATCCCCCACCTGAGCGCGATCCGGAGCACTCATTTAGTTCAAGAGCCTACTATATGGGTCATGACTATTAATGAACTCGCGTGGGCCGAGGACATTCTCGGACCTGATTTCCAGTCCGTCCCCCTCGAACTTGGCGCTGATCCTGACGGTGAAGGGGATGTCCGCGCCACACTGGTGCGCTACTGCCCCGGCGGTGACGCAGACGCCGCCCACGACGATCGCCCAGCCCTCGTGTGGGTTCACGGCATGACGGACTACTTCTTCCACAGCCACGTCGCCGAATACTTCTACGAGCAGGGCTACGCGTTCTACGCGCTAGATCTCCGCAAGTGCGGTCGCTCCCGACAGGAAGGCCAGACGTGGCACTACATTAGTGACCTTCGCTATTACGATGCAGATCTCAATGCAGCGCTCGACGCGCTCCCACATTCCCGCGTAGTGATCATGGGACACTCCACAGCAGGCACGATCGTTGCCCTGTGGCTCGATCGTCTTCGCCGAACGGATTCCGCGCGTTTCAAGCGCATTGCCGGCGTAATTTTTAATAGCCCGTGGCTCGCCATGATGGGTGTCTCGGATGCCGCCTATGAGGCGCTAAAGTACGCAATCTATGCCGGCGCCACAATCGCTCCGCGCTTCGAAATCCCCGCCGGCGATCTCACCACGTACGGCGAGTCCGTGCACTCCAGCCAGCACGGTGACTGGGACTTCGACCTCACGTTCAAGCCACTAGGCGGGCATGCGAAATATCTCGGCTGGCTCGCAGCTGTGTTCAAGGGTTTCGACGCCATTCACTCGGGTCACGTCGACATCGGCGTACCGCTATTGACTATGACGTCACATAGGTCGGAACTGGGCAAGGATTATTCAGAATCAGCAAACACGGCGGATACGGTAGTCGATCAGCGCCAAAGCCAGCGCTGGGCAAAGGAGCTCAGCTCGCAGTACACCCTCCACGTGGTAAAAGACGGACGCCATGATCTTTTCCTGTCGCGCCCCGAGCCGCTTGATGATGCCTTCTCTGCCGCCAGCGAGTGGCTCCGCACGGTCGCACCGGTTGAATAGTCAACGCAGCCTAGAATGGCATCTATGACTACCCCACAGCACTTTGACCTCGTCATCATCGGCACCGGCTCCGGAAATTCCATTCCTTCGCCTGACCTTGATGACAAAAGCATCGCCATCATTGAGAAGGGAACATTCGGCGGTACCTGCCTTAACGTCGGCTGCATCCCCACAAAGATGTATGTTTACGCCGCCGACGTTGCTCTCGCAGCCCGCGAGAGCAAACGCCTCGGGGTCAGTGCCCATGTAGATGCAGTGGATTGGAACGGCATCGTCGAACGCGTCTTCCACAACCGCATCGACCAGATCGCCGAGGGCGGCGAAGCGTACCGGCGCGGCGATGAGACTCCCAACATCACGGTTTTTGACCAACACGCTCGCTTCATTGGCCCGAAGACCCTCCAGTGCGGTGACGACATCATCACCGGCGAACACATTGTTATCGCCGCCGGATCGCGGCCAGTCCTCCCCGAGCCCTATGCCAGCACAGATGTCCCAGTGCACACTAATGAGGACATCATGCGCCTGCCGCAGCAGCCCCAAAGCCTCATCATCGTTGGCGGGGGTTTCATCGCGATGGAGTTTGCTCACGTCTTTGACGGCTTGGGCACGGAGGTTACCGTGGTCAACCGTTCCGACAAACTCCTTCGCTTCCTCGACGAGGATGTGAGTACACGGTTCACTGAGATCGCCCGCGAACGCTTTAATGTCCATACCGGCACCGGAACGGCCCTTGAATCCGACGGAAAGGGCGTTCGCCTCACGCTTGATGACGGAACTGTCCTTGCAGCCGATGCCATCCTCGTCGCCACGGGCCGCCGTCCCAATGGCGACCAGATGGATCTCGGGGCCAGTGGCATTGAGGTGCGCAGCGATGGCCGCATCAAGGTCGATGACTTTGGCCGCACCACGTGCGATGGCGTCTGGGCCCTTGGAGATGTCTCCTCACCGTACATGCTCAAGCACGTTGCGAACGCTGAGCAGCGTGCAGTCCAGCACAACCTTCTCCACCCAGAGGACTTGCGCGCTATGCCGCACAAGCACGTCCCTTCAGCCATCTTTACTCACCCACAGATTGCCACGGTGGGCCTCACAGAAGCACAAGCCCGCGAGCAGGGCTACGAGGTCACGGTGAAGATCCAGAACTTCGGGGATGTTGCCTACGGCTGGGCTATGGAGGACTCGACGGGAATCTGCAAGCTGGTCGCTGACCATGCATCAGGAAAACTCCTCGGAGCCCACATCATGGGACCGCAAGCTTCGACGCTGATTCAGCAGCTCATCACCGCGATGGCATATGGCATCGACATGCGGAGCTTTGCCCGTTCACAGTATTGGATCCACCCGGCCCTGCCCGAGGTCGTAGAAAATGCTGTACTCGGCCTCGAGTGGCAATTAGATTCACCGCTGTGACGCATTTCACTTCACAGGGAATGCTGCCACGTAACCGTTGGCAAATCGCACGGTATGCCACCCTTTACAACGGTAACTTCTCACAGCGTACGTCCAGAACTCAACTACATTTGGGGGGTAACAAGCACCCCTACCAAGGTAAATGTTCCAACAAACGTGCATTTTGAGTAGCTGTTGGCTACGTTTTATACAGACACCGGAATGAGTCGATGCTCTCACCGGCTCAGTGTGTTCTGGGGATACCAACTCATCCCTATCCCTGTGAATCTAGGCATCTCCACTCGGAGACCTTGAACGTACGACTTTAAGGACATTTGATATGCGTATCCGCAATGCAGCCCTCGCCGGCGCTACCGCTCTCGCAGTTGTCTTCGGCGGCACCACCGTTGCCACCGCAGCTACTTTCGACGGCTCCAACACCACCACCGCCATCAACGACGCTGAGTCTGGCCAGCCATACGACAAGCCGGAGGGCTCCCTGTCCTCCAAGGTTGGCGGCCAGTTCAACATCTCTGAGGACGACAACATTGGCACCAAGGCCAACGGCCGTGCCCTCTTCGGTTCTTCCAAGTCCGAGTACGGCGACGCTGATGAGTCTCGCCCGACGGAGACCTTCGAGGGTCAGCCGACCTGGGCCAAGACCGCTTACGGTGTTGGCGTTGCTAGCGCAGTCGCTTCCGTCATGGGCCTCATCGGCGTCGTTTACAACTTCTTCGTCCACGGCCCGTCCTTCTAAGACGTCTGACTCACACACACTTTTCCGAAAGGCTTAAACTTCATGCGTAACTTCCGCACCGCCGCCGTTGCTGCTGCAACCGCCGCTTCCGTTGCTTTCGCTGGCACCTCCGTTGCTTTCGCAGCTGAGACCGAGGAGACCACCCTCTCCTCCGAGCTCTCCTCCGCAAACGACAAGGTCCAGGCTGACGACAGCGACGCCACCCTGTCCTCCAAGTGGGGCGACGCTACCGACGCTGACCAGGACGTAGCTGGCGCCGATCTCTTCGGCGAGAACGTTGCTGATGACACCACCAACCCGACCTGGGCTAAGGCTGCTCGCGAGGGCCTCTACGCTTCCCTCGGCACCGCTATTGCTGGCGCCCTGTTCGCTGCCTACAACTTCGCTGTGTACAACCACATCGTTCCGGCACACGTTCTGGATCCGTTCTTCCGCCGCTAATTCTTTAGCGCCGTAAACAGCGCCCCACTCCATTCCGGAGTGGGGCGCTTTTACTCTTCAAGGCCCAAGGCAAGGACCCTAACTGACGCAGATCTTGAACTCGCCGCCGCCAAAATCTAGCGGATCTGCGTCAGTTAGGGCCCTTGGGTTACTTAGTTGGTTTGGTGTGCCAGCGGTTAGCTCTTAGTCAAGCTCACCCGGCAGGGTGAGGATTTCATTGCCGTCCTCAGTGATGACGATAGTGTGCTCGAACTGCGCCGTGAACTTGCCATCAGTGTTCTGCACGGTCCAACCGTTGTCCCAGATTTCATAGTCGAGGGAGCCAAGGTTAATCATCGGCTCAATCGTCAGGGTCATCCCCGGCTCCAAGACGTCGCGATAGGTCATGGAGTCGTAGTGCAGGACGACGAGTCCATTGTGGAAGGTTGGGCCCACACCATGGCCGGTAAAGTCTGTCACCACGTTGTACCCAAAGCGCTTGGCGTAGGACTCGATGACACGGCCAATAACGTTAATCTCACGGCCGGCCTTCGCTACCTTGATGCCGCGCATCATTGCTTCCTTGGTGCGCTCCACAAGCAGCTTGTGCTCCTCAGAAACGTTGCCGGCCAAGAAGGTGGCGTTGGTATCACCATGGACTCCGTTCTTGAAAGCGGTGACATCAATATTGACGATGTCACCGTCTTCAATCACCGTGGTATCCGGGATACCGTGGCACACAATCTCGTTGAGGGACACACAGCACGACTTCGGGAAACCCAAGTAGCCCAGTGTGGAGGGGTAAGCACCGTGGTCACACATGTACTCGTGGGCCACGCGGTCCACCTCATCCGTGGTAACACCAGGTGCTACGGCCTTACCGGCTTCTTGGAGGGCGTTGGCAGCAATGCGGGATGCCTCACGCATGGCTTCGATGACCTCCGGGGTCTGGATGAAGGGCTCGCCTTGAGCCTCCTGCACCGTGTCCTTCCACACGTACTCAGGACGCTCGATGTCCTTCGGAACTGTGCGGATGGGAGTGTCTTTTTCTTGCTTCAGCTTCGCGCGCGTAGTCATGACTACCCATGGTAGCCCTCTGTCCTCAAGGCTCACAAAGGCGGCTGCTGTTCCTCGGCCACGGGTAAGTCGCCGTGGCCTTCAGCGCGATACTCATCAAGGCGCTGGAGGAAATTATCCGTGATATTGACCGAAATAGTTGAGCCACCGCCCAGCACAACCAGCGTGGCGAACGCGATGTCATCGTCACGGTATCCGGTGAACCACGCATGTGATCCTTCGTTGATTTCCGCCTCACCGGTCTTGCCATAGATAGTGCCCCCGGCTTGCATACCTGCAGCTGTACCGCCGACGACCACTTGGCGCATCATGTCGCGCACCTGATTAATCGTTTCTGGACTGGGCGGTTCGACTTGTTCAGAGGTTTTTGTCTTGTGGGACTCGATGAAGGTAGGCGTAGGCGTCTTGCCGGCCGCGACAGTAGAGGACACAAGCGCCATGCCAAAAGGAGAGGCAAGGTCAAGGCCCTGACCGTAACCGGCCTCAGTACGGTCCAGAGGCGTCTCCCCTTCTGGAATGGAACCCGTCACCGTCGACAAGCCAGGAATCTCGTAGTCGATGCCCAAACCAAATTGCTTGCTAATCTTCTGCAGTTCACCTTTGTCCATGTTCGTTGAAATCTCAGCAAATGTGGTGTTGCAGGATTGAGCAAAAGCTTCGCGCAGCGTTACAGAACCCAGCGAGAACCCGTTGTAGTTCGTCACGATGCGCCCGTACAGGTCCTTGGTTCCGGGACACGACACGATGGAATCGGGGTTGAGCCCGTGCTTGTCGACGCTCCCCGCGGCCGTAACAATCTTAAACCCCGAGCCCGGAGGGTACTGGCCCTGCAGGGCAATATCACCCTTCTTATCGGCTTCAGGAGTCTGGGCTACCGCGAGAATCTCGCCAGTCGATGGCCGCATGGCAACAATCATCGCTTCATACTCTGAGCGCAGATTAACTGCTTCTTGGGCCGCGCGCTGCACGTCGTAGTCCAGCGATACCTTAATGGACGGAGCGGCCTCAGGCTCGTGATATTCGACATCGGACAGCGCAGCACCATGTTCGTTCACCACGGACACAGACCATCCGTTAGTGCCGTTAACCTCTTCGGAGACCATGGAGCGAACACGGGCGAGAATATCTGGTGCGAGGCCAGTATCGCGGGTTATGAGTGCCGGTTCTTCGTTGAAACGAATGCCCTTCTGATTCTCCAACGCTGGGCGCACACGGCCTACCTGGGCATCAGTAAGCATGGCGACGGAGTAGGAGCCGTCGGCCTCTTCCATCTGCTTGGCAAGTTCGCCCGCGTCGACTTCGGGAATCGAGTCATCATCGCGGTGGGCTTGGCTCAACGCACTCGAAATCTTAGCCGCAACTGGGCGTACATCACCTGCCGTATCAGTATCGACGACCAACCGGTACTGCAGCCCCGGGGACATAAGCTCCACGCCATCAGAAGACACGACACCAGCCCGCTTCGGAGCAATAGAACGCAGCTCAAGGTGCTGGTGCGCACCCAAATCAGGATGCACAATGCTGGGCTGCCAGCGCACCGTCCATTCCTTGTCCTTGCGGGTCAAGGGCATGGACGTGTCATAGCGCAAGGTACGGTCACGCGGCAGGGTCCATGTCACGGAATAATGAGCGGTGGCGCGGGCATCCTCTTGTTCGACGCCAGTCAGCTCCACGTCGAGTCCCTCGGCTTGAAGGCCAGCAAAGGTGGCGTCGAGGGTTGAGGTGGCGGTCGAGGGATCGTCGATAAGCGCGGCGAGTTCCTCGTTGTTGCGGGTCTCCATGTCCTCGAGGAACTGCTCGGCCACAGGTTCCGCCGAGACCGGCTTCGGAGTGCAGGCAACCACCGAGGACGCCGCGATACTTACTGCGCCCAGCAGCGCCACCAACCTCTTCATGTTTGGGCAGTGTAGCAGGTGGAGGCGACACGACGGCCGCCCCACACCGCGAAAGGTGCTTACTGAGTGACGCGAACCTCAGCCTTGGCGCCCTCGACGGCTTCAAGGCCCTGCTCCTCTGCGAGGCGCATGGCTTCCTCGATGAGGGTTTCCACAATCTTGGACTCAGGGACGGTCTTGATGACCTCACCTTTGACGAAGATTTGGCCCTTACCGTTACCAGAGGCCACACCGAGATCGGCGTCGCGTGCCTCGCCGGGACCATTCACAACACATCCCATGACGGCCACGCGTAGCGGGAACTCCATGCCATCGAGACCTTCGGTGACTTCGTTGGCCAGCTTGTACACGTCCACCTGGGCACGTCCACAGGACGGGCAGGACACGATTTCCAGCTTGCGGGGACGCAGGTTCAGCGATTGCAGAATCTGGTCTCCCACCTTGATTTCCTCTACCGGGTCAGCGGACAGCGACACGCGGATGGTGTCGCCGATGCCCTCAGCCAGCAGGGCGCCGAACGCTACGGAGGACTTGATGGTGCCCTGGAATGCGGGGCCAGCCTCGGTCACACCGAGGTGCAGCGGGTAGTCAGACTGCGCAGCTAGCTGGCGATAAGCCTCCACCATGATGACTGGGTCATTGTGCTTGACGGAGATGGCGATGTCGCCGTAGCCATGCTCTTCAAAGAGGCCGGCTTCCCAAAGTGCAGACTCCACAAGTGCTTCTGGAGTGGCCTTGCCGTACTTGTCCATGACCCGCTTATCCAGCGAACCAGCGTTAACGCCGATGCGGATCGGGATGCCGGCATCACCTGCAGCCTTAGCCACTTCTTTGACGCGTCCATCAAACTCCTTGATGTTACCCGGGTTGACGCGCACGGCAGCACAACCGGCATCAATGGCGGCGAAAATATACTTGGGCTGGAAGTGGATATCCGCGATGACCGGGATCGGCGATTTCTTCGCAATTGCGGGCAAAGCTTCCGCGTCTACCGTCTTTGGGCAGGCCACGCGAACGATGTCACAGCCACTGGCCGTAAGCTGCGCGATCTGCTGCAGGGTGGCGTTAACGTCGTGCGTCTTCGTCGTCGTCATCGACTGCACGGAGATGGGGTGTTCTGAGCCCACGCCTACCTGGCCGACCATCAGCTGGCGCGTCTTGCGGCGCGGCGCCAAGGTGGGGGGTGGGCCGTCAGGGATTCCAAGACCGATGGGGGTCGACATGTGCGCTCCTTGGATAATCGGGGTTTAACGCCCCCACTCTAGCACCGCATGCGCTTATCCAAACAGGCGAACCGGGTTGACCACATCGGCGACGATGATCAGAGCACCCACCGCCATGAGAAGGAATGCGAGTGCATAGGTAATCGGCATGAGCTTGGTGTAATCCGCCGGCCCCTTCGGTTCCTTGTTCAAGAAGCGCCGCACAGCATCGCGCACCTTCTCATACAGGATCACGGCGATGTGGCCGCCGTCGAAAGGCGGGAGTGGAATGAGGTTGAACAGCGCAAGGAAGAAGTTCAGCGACGCCAGCATCATGAAGAAGTACGACCAGAGGCTGCGTTCCACGAGTTCACCGCCCACGCGGGAAGCGCCGACGACAGACATGGGTCCGTTGACATCGCGTTCTTGGCCGAAAATAGAGGCCACGACACCGGGGATCTTCGCGGGGAACTGCGCAATGCCCTGCACCGTCGCATCGAGAACATGCCCTGTGTAGCGGGCAGTGGCGGGGAAGGCCTCAATAAAGGAGTAGGTCTCCACGATGTCGATGGTCTGGTTGGTCATACCGATAGCGCCAACAGTGACGAGCTCTCCCTCGGCATTAAGACGCGTCACGGTGGCCAGTGGAATATCAAAATCCCGGATCGCACCATCGCGCTCCACCTCGAGAGTGACGGTCTCCCCCGGATGCTGCATGACAGAATCACGCAGTTGGGTGAAGTTGTCTATCTTCTCACCGTTAAGAGCCAACACAATATCTCCAGGCTCGACGCCGGCCTCTCCCGCCGGCCCCGTCCCCTGGCAGGGCTCGAGTTCACCATCGATATTCTGGTTCGCGGCACAGGACACCTCACCCACACGTGGGCGCACATCCGCGTCTGGGTTCGGGAGACCCGTGGTCATCGCGATGATGAACAGGATAAAAAAGCCGAGGAGCAAGTTGACCGTGATGCCGCCCGCGAGCACGATGATGCGCTGCCACCACGGCTTCTTAAACATCGCATGCGGTGCCTCGTCCTCAGTAAGAAACTCATCCTGGGCCGTCATGCCAGCGATATCGCAGAAACCACCCACAGGGAAAGCGGCGAGGCCGTATTCGGTATGGCCACGGCTAAACGATGCCACACGAGGTCCAAAGCCGATGAAGAATCGACGCACACGCATGCCAAAAGCACGTGCAGTGAGCATGTGGCCAGCCTCGTGCAGGGCGACCGTAATGCCGATCCCTAGGGCGAAAAGTACGATGCCCAGGATATTTGCCATAGATGAAGGGGCTTTCTAATGAGCGAGCGAATCCACCAGCGCATTTGCGCGGCGGCGGGCCTCACCTTCCACGGTGAGGACATCATCGACGGTTGAGGGTACACCAGCAAACTGCGCAGCCTCCCCAAGGACGTGGCTAACAACGTCAACAATCTCCGGGAAGTGAATCCGACCAGCAAGAAAGGCTGCAGCTGCCTCCTCATTCGCTGCGTTATACACGGCTGCATGCGTGCCTCCCGCAGCAGCCGCCTCGCGGGCAAGACGCACTGCGGGGAAAGCTTCATCATCCAGCGGCTCGAAGCGCCACTCATGCGCGGTGGAGAAGTCCAAAGCCGGTTGCGCCCCGGGCACGCGATGCGGCCAGTCCAAGGCCAGGGAAATAGGCAGCTTCATGGATGGCGGGGAGCATTGGGCCATGGTGCAGCCGTCGGTGAAAGTCGCCATGGAATGAACGATGGACTGAGGATGGACGGTGACCTCGATGCTGTCCGCGGGGACGCCGAAAAGCAGCGTCGCCTCAATGAGCTCCAGCCCTTTGTTGACCAGCGTGGCAGAGTTCAGCGTGTTCATCTGCCCCATGGACCACGTCGGGTGCTGAGCAGCCTGCTGCGGGGTGACATCCCACATCTCGTCCCGGGTCCAGCCACGGAACGGGCCACCGGAAGCGGTGAGAACCAGGTGATCGAGTTCTGCCCCACTGCCCGCGCGCAGGCACTGCGCCATCGCGGAGTGCTCAGAGTCAACGGGAACAATCTGGCCGTCGGTGGCCAGGCGGGTCACGATGGATCCGCCCGCCACCAAGGATTCCTTGTTAGCTAACGCCAGCACCTCCCCCTTCTCCAGGGTGGCAATGGTGGACTTCAGCCCCATCGAGCCCACCAGCGCATTGAGGACCTTGTCTGCATCGACGGCCTGAACGAGCTGCTCTGCGGAGTCCGGGCCGGAGAGCACGGTACCGCCGAGTGCATCGGAGACCTCACGTGCCGCCTCTGGCTTTGCGACGGCCACGTGGTCAAACGAAAGATTGAGAGCACGGGCTTGCTCGATGACCAGCTGCGGATTCGAGCCGCCGGCGGCGATACCGACGACCGTAAATTTTTCCGGGTTATCTGCGATAACCTCCAGTGCCTGGGTGCCGATCGAGCCAGTAGATCCGAGAATAAGAATGCGTTGGGTACTCACCCTGTTAACCCTAGTCGGAGTAGCACGATGGCCGAAGATAATCCCGCGGGGGTGTTTAATCGCGGTTGGCGGCGGGATGTTTTAAACTACTACACAGAATAACTGGCATTTTCGTGCGCTTACCTCAACTAGATTCCGCTAGTCCTGCGGTGAGCTGCGTGTACAGACAAAGGAGAGTAAGTGTCTTCCCACAAGCCGGCATCGCAGGTTTTCGACGGCATATCCACTGACGACGTCCCGTCTGCAGGTTTTGGCTGGTCCCGCATCAGCCGCTCGGGCGTTCAGATCGCTGGCTGGATTTCTGTCCTGTTCCTGCTGGCCTACAACTTCGGTAACCACAAGGGCCACGTGGAGACCATCTGGCTCATTGCCCTTGCCGTAGTTATCGCTCTCGGTTTGGTGATTTACGCTTTGCAGCCGAAGCTCTCCCAGGTTCGCACCCTGACCGCCCGCAACAAGCCGGTGGGCCACCAGGAGCCGGACTGGGCCTACGAGCAGAAGACCGTTCACAACGTCTACGCGGCTCTGACCGATGATGAGCTGCGCGCCCTCAACATTGAGCCGTCCCGCCTCACTCACCTGCGCGGCACCTCTGCTGCTGCGACCACCGGTGTCGATGCCACCCCGGTATCCAGCGGCCGCCATGCCGCCAAGCCGGTTTCTCAGTAAGAGAAATCGCCTCACAAACACAGCTCCCCCGCTTTCCACGATGAGTGGAAACGGGGGAGCTTTTCTTGTGCGCACGTCATTGATGCCCACACACAAGGATGCTAGCTCACGTAGTGATCAACCTTGGAGTAGATCTCGGGCATGTGCTTGTCCGCGTAGTTTCCGGCCAGTCGCCACACCACGACGTAGGCAATCACCGGGAAAAGCAGGGACACAACAGGCCCCACAAAGAGCGGCCAGCCATGGTCATAGGCCATCCACGAAACAATAATGCCCGGCACCACCGGCATCCAAGCGAGGAGCATGCCGGCAAACGCTGCGAGGAAAGCGCCACCGGAATAACCAGACTTGTCATTCCAGCGATTCGCCCCCGGCTCCGACAGAGGATAGGGATTGAGCACGGTAAGCCCCATGCTGATGGCGGCCGTTGAAATAAAGGTACCGACGCCCACCGCTACCGCCAACGCTGCGATGCGTGTGTCCTCAGCACAGACAATGATAATCAGCGCTACGACGAGGTGGACTGCGAAAGGGCCCACGATGTGGGCAAGATGCCGGGCGTGCAAAATGGTGCGCGGGGGAACTGGTGCGACCATGCTCACCCAGTTCGACGGACCGTCAAATCCATAATCGTTGGCCAGGATGGTCGACATCATGACGGCGCTGAAACAGAACATAAAGAAGGCCACGAAGTCATCGCCGCGCCACAGCTGGTAAAAAACAAAGATGGCGAACAAAGGCAGCACGACAATCATGCCCATAAGGCGCCTATCACGGCGAATATAGCGCAATGCGCGAGTGAACTCCATCGCGGCTGGACTCGTATACGACCACGTGCCAAGCTCAAAAGCTGACACTCCCTCCCCTGTTACTTCGGCGGTATGCTCGCTGCCGGCCTCGGGGTTCTGCATGACCCTGGCAACCTGCCCCGCCCACAGCCAGAACAGCGCAACAACGGTGAGAACCGCGATCAGTAGCTGGGCTAAGGCGGCGATGAGGTGACCAGCGGCAAGCGAAAGCCCCCACCCCACCGCAGCACCGAATGGCGTCCAGGCGGCGATGGAACCCATGACTCCGAGAGAGGGAAGGGTCTCCAGCACAGATTGCAATTGAAGGATGCCGTACACGAGCAGGCCGATGACGATCATCACAGCGACTTGGACGCCCGCTTTTTGGGAGTTAGCAATAGCGGAGGCAATGAATCCCACGCACTCGCCAAAGACAATGGTGGTGATACATGCCAGAATCATGCCGACGACAAAGGGAAACGCGTACAAAGCCGCTCCCTGCAGCACAAGGATGATGGCTCCGGCCACCGCATACACCGTGGAAAAGAGTACCGACAAAAGTGCACGAGTCGTCAGCACACTTGCCCAGAGCAGTCCCGGGTACACCTCCTTTGGGGTCAGCGGAAGCGCACCGAGCGTGGACGGTGAAAGCTGGTTCTCCCCCGCCGGCATGAAGATGGCGAGCACAACGTAGATGAGCATGCCGCCGGCTGCTCCAAGGGTCAGGGAATGATAGCCATTGCCTGGCTCTGACATGTCCGTCCACGCCATCAGGAGCAGGCTGACTACTCCGATAAAGCCGTATAAGGCCATCATCAGCATCATCATGATGGACGAAGCATTGGAGGACACACTGCGCCACCACAAAGTGCGATGGAGTCGGAAGAGTGTTGAGGTCATTACTCCCCTCCCTCTGCATCGTGCATGCCTTGTGACGGTGAGCGCAGCCATCCAAACTTCGAGGCATCCAAGTCGCGCCCGCCCACGGCCGCGATGAACAGGTCAGAAAGGCTCTGCCCTTGCCGCACATCATCGACGTGGCCGGCAGTAATGACCTGCCCGCCGTTAATGATGGCGACGTGGTCACACACGCCTTCAACCAGCTCCATGACATGTGAGGACAGAATCACCGTGCCGCCGCGCGAGGCATACGCACGCAACAGCTGCTGGATAAGCCGTCCCGACACCGGGTCCACCGCTTCTAGCGGTTCGTCGAGGATGAGAACCTCTGGGTTGTGGAGGACAGCACCAGCCAAGAGGATCTTTTTCGTCATTCCGGCGGAATAATCCACGATGCGTTTGTCGGCGGCGTCGGCGAGGGAGAGGGCGTCGAGAAGCTCCTGCGCACGACGCAGGGACTCCTCACGATCCAGCTTGCGCAGCGCACCCAAGTAGTGGAGATACTCGGCGCCAGTCAGGCGGTCGAAGACAGGAGCACCATCCATGAGCAGACCCATGGACTGCTTGGCTGGGATGGGCTCTGCCCACACGTCATGGCCAGCGATAAAGCTCTGACCGGCGTCGGGGCGCTGCAGGCCACAGGCCATGGTGAGCATGGTGGTCTTACCTGCACCATTCGGCCCCACGATTCCGTAGATGGAGCCGCGCGGTACATCGAGGTTGAGATGATTGACGGCTGTCTGATTACCAAAGGATTTGCAGAAGTCGCGCACGGCCAAAGCCTGGCTTCGCGGATCCGGCACAAGTGTCTCGCGATAAGGGTGAGTCATAACGGTTAACGGTATCAAGACTCAGTGGTGTCGGGGTGTCTTCCACTGTTTTGTTAGACAACTGTAAGCCGCTAGTTACGCAGTCTCCCGTTCATCAGCTGCCAGCTGGCCGCAGGCCGCGGCAATCTCATCGCCCTTAGTGTCGCGCACCGTGCAGGGCACGCCTTGAGCGATGACGCGACGAACGAACTCATCCTGGCGTGCCTTCGGCGCTGCATCCCACTCGGAGCCCGGGGTGGGGTTGAGCGGAATGACGTTCACGTGAACCTTGGAACCCAGCGCTGCATGCAGTTTCTGGCCCAACATATCCGCTCGGAAGTCCTGGTCATTCTTGTCACGGATAAGCGCATACTCAATAGAGACGCGGCGGCCAGACTTATCGGCATAGTAGCGGGCGGCATCGAGCACATCGTCGACCGGCCAGCGGTTGTTGACCGGCACGAGGCTATCTCGCAGCTCATCATCTGGGGTGTGCAAGGAGACAGCCAGTGTGCAGGACAGATCCTCATCCGCCAGCTTGCGGATAGCCGGCGCCAGACCCACAGTGGACACGGTGACGTTGCGCTGAGACAGTCCGAAACCGGTGAGGTCCTGGCCGGTGATCTGGCGGACCGCCTGAACCACGCGCTTGTAGTTGGCCAGCGGCTCACCCATGCCCATGAACACGACGTTGCTCAGGCGGCCACCTTCTGCCTCCATGAGGCGGGCAGCGTGACGGAACTGTTCCACGATTTCGGCGGTCGAGAGGTTCCGGTCGAGGCCTCCCTGACCCGTGGCGCAGAAGGGACACGCCATACCGCAGCCAGCCTGCGAAGAAATACACAAAGTGGCGCGGCCTGGGTAACGCATAAGCACCGACTCCAGCATCGTGCCATCGTGCAGACGCCAGAGGGACTTGGTGGTTTCACCATCGTCCGTAGAGGTCTGGCGAATGGGCGTCATGAGCTCCGGGAAGAGCTTCTCCTGGACGGCCTCACGGGACGCGGCCGGGATATCCGTCATTTCGGAGACGTCAGCAGTGTGGTGGACGTAGTAGTGCTTGGCCAACTGCTTGGCTCGGAACTTGGGCAGGCCAAGTTCGGCGAGTGCCTCGATGCGCTCGTCCTCGGTCAAGTCCGCGAAGTGCTTCGGGGGTAGACCGCGACGCGGAGCGGAGAAATTCAGTTTCAGTGGTTCAGCCATGGTGAAGCCCATTTTCCACGTTTTTAGCCACATTATCCAATCGAAGTACCGCTGAAGTGGCGAAAGTGACATGTTGACCTATTTAATAGATGTATGACAAATCCCGAGAATCGCTCTGAAGACTTCCGCCCCACGTCCGGTACGTTCCCTGAGAATGAATCACTCACGGACAATGACGCACAAACCCCTAGCTACGACACCACTGGCTCAGCGGAACCAACCCCGAGCGCCGTTGAGTACGATGCGCCCGCAACCACCCCGGCATCCACCACTGAGACGTCCCCGGCAACCACCACAGACGGGTCCGATGGCAAGGTAAAGGGCTCCTTCGCCGCCAGCACCTGGATTGCCCTCATCGTGGGCTTCCTGCTCCTCATCGTGCTGATCATCTTCATTCTTCAGAACCAGCATGAGGTACCGCTAAACTTCCTCAACTGGTCCGTTGAGTTCCCGGCCGGCGTCACGTATCTGATCTGCGCGATTGCGGGTGCGCTCATCATGGCGCTCGTCGGTGGCTGGCGCATGTTCGAGCTGCGCCGTCAGGTGCGCAAGCAGGCCAAGCGCTAAACAACAAACAGACGCTACGGAGTGAGGGTGGTCAGGAAGCTCATGGCCACCCACGTCACCATTGCGGACGGCAGCATGCCGTCAAGGCGGTCCATGATGCCGCCGTGTCCTGGCAGAAGAGCCGACATATCCTTGATTCCCAGTTCGCGCTTGAACTGTGACTCCACCAGATCGCCCAAGGTGGCGCAGAACACGAGGCCAAGGCCCATGAGGGCGCCCACCCAGGGGGTGTGGTGGAGCAGGAAGGCAAAGCACAGCGCGCCGGTTACGGTGCCAAAAATGACGGAGCCGGCGAAGCCTTCCCAGGATTTCTTAGGACTTACCGCGGGGGCCATAGGGTGTGAGCCAAACATAACGCCAGCGATGAAGCCGCCGGTATCGGAGGCTACGACGCAGAGCATGAACACCACGATTGACGCCGCTCCTGAGGCAAAGGGCGTCTCCACCCGAGACAGCATTGCCGCGAAGGTTCCGAAGAGGGGAATCCAGGTCAGCACGAAGATACCGACGGACATATCGCGAAGATAGTTAATCGGTGGGCGGTGCCGCCCATTGTGGAAAAGACGGCCAAACATGAGCGCCAAAACAGCCACCACGTAGACCGCTACGAGCCCCGGGGCGTTGAGAAACCACGACACCCACACCATCGCCTGGCCCAGGACGATAAGCAGCGTGCGTGGTACCTGGTAGGAATGCTCCCGAAGACGGGTGAGAACCTCCCACATGGCCACACCAAGGGCCGCAGCGACAACGAGATACCACACAAAGGGCCCGGCCCAGACCGCGAAAACAACGAGTGCGCCCAGTCCCACTCCGACGCCAATGGCGGCGGGCAGATCACGGCCCGCGCTATTTTTTGGCTTGGGCATTCGGCGGGTATGCCGCGAGTGCTCAGTGGTCACGCTAGCTCCTTGTCACGTGGTGGGTTCCTACACAGAAAAGGCCGCCGTGCTGGTCGGTGCCTTGGCGCGGCGGCAAATCGGAGTTCATTAAAGGAGGTTAAACCTCCATGAGCTCCTCTTCCTTGTTGGCGACGAGCTTGTCCACCTGGTCGATGTAGCCGGAGGTGATCTTCTCCATCTCCTTCTCGGCGGCGATGACTTCATCCTCGCCTGCATCGCCATCTTTCTGAAGCTTCTTGAGTTGCTCCATGGCCTTGCGGCGGATGTTGCGAATAGCAATCTTGCCATCCTCGCCCTTGCTCTTGGCCATCTTGACCATGTCGCGGCGGCGCTCCTCAGTCAGCTGCGGCACGGTGACGCGCAGTACCTGGCCGTCATTAGTCGGGTTAACACCAAGATCCGAGTTACGGATAGCGTTCTCGATCTCGTGAATCATGGACTGCTCGTAGGGCTTGATGAGCAGCATGCGCGGCTCCGGAACAGAGATGGTGGCCATCTGCGTAATCGGGGTCGGAGCGCCGTAGTAGTCAGCCACCAGGCCGTTAAACATGGAGGGGTTCGCACGGCCGGTGCGGATGGTGAGAAGCTGCTCGCGGGCGTGCTCCACCGAGGCGGTCATGTGCTCTTCTGCTTCGAGCTGGATCTCGTCGATCATGAGGGTTTACAACTCCCTTGAAATAGTTAAAAGTTCTGGGAAAGAATCTAGCAGGTCGCGGCTGGTTTGTACTAAGACTGGACCAGCGTGCCGATCTTCTCACCATTGACAGCGCGCTTGATGTTGCCTTCGGTGAGGAGGTTGAACACCAGCATCGGCATGTCGTTGTCCATGCAGAGGCTGAATGCGGTGGCATCAGCCACCTTCAAGCCCTTCTCGATGACCTCACGCGGGGTAATTTCGGAATAGAGCTCCGCATCCGGGTTAGTGCGCGGATCTGCCGAATACACACCGTCAACGGCCTTAGCCAAGAACAGAACCTCTGCGCCAATTTCCAGAGCGCGCTGTGCAGCGGTGGTATCGGTAGAGAAATACGGCATACCCATGCCGGCGCCGAAGATGACGACTCGGCCCTTTTCCAGGTGGCGGTCAGCTCGCAGCGGCAGGTAGGGCTCCGCAATCTGCGCCATGTTAATGGAGGTCTGAACGCGGCAGTCAATGCCCTGCTGGGAGAGGAAATCTTGGAGTGCTAGGGAGTTCATGACGGTGCCGAGCATGCCCATGTAGTCAGAGCGGGCACGGTCCATACCGCGCTGGGAGAGTTCGGCGCCTCGGAAGAAGTTGCCTCCGCCGATGACAACGGCAATCTCGGTGCCTTGACTGGCCACCTCAGCGATCTGGCGGGCGACGTTTTCCACAACGTCGGGGTCAATGCCGACCTTGCCTCCGCCGAACATCTCACCGCCCAGCTTGAGCATGACTCGCTTGTATCCGGTTCGCTTCGATTCAGGGGTGGTCACGGCCTTCATCGTCTCCTTCACGCGTGGCGGTGCTCCAAATTGAGCATCCGAGGTAAGCACTTGAATTATTCTGTTCCATCTTAACCATAGGTGCCGTCGTCATAAATATTCACCCGCGCCTGTCCCCACGCAGTGCTTGGCGACGCCCCCAAACGACAACGTCCCCCTCTCTCTCATCCCAGCAGACGCGGGAGGGAGTAAGGGGGACGCGCGCTAAAAGCACGTGATGCTTAGAGAGGGCTTAGGCGCCTACCTCGTAGCGAACGAAGCTCTTGATGGTGGTGCCGGCTTCCTCAGCAACCTGCTTGACGGTCTTCTTGGAGTCAGACAGGGAAGCCTGCTCAAGCAGAACGACGGACTTGTAGAAGCCGTTGAGACGGCCTTCCACGATCTTCGGCAGGGCAGCCTCCGGCTTGCCCTCCTCGCGGGTGGTAGCCTCAGCGATTTCGCGCTCCTTCTCCACGATTTCAGCCGGGACATCCTCGCGGGTGAGGTACTCAGCGTTCATCGCAGCAATCTGCAGGGCCGCAGCGTGTGCGCCCTCTTCGTTGCCCTCGTAGGACACGAGAACACCCACTGCCGGCGGCAGGTCAGCGGAGCGCTGGTGCAGGTAGACAGCAACGTTGTCGCCCTCGATGGTGACAGCGCGGCGTGCCTGCAGCTTCTCACCGGTCTTTGCGGACTCCTCGTCAACGACCTCGGAGACCTTCTTGCCGTCGAGTTCAAGGTTGTTCAGCTCCTCGCCGGAGTTGACCTTGGCCTCGCCAGCTGCTTCGGCGATCTTGGTAGCGAAAGCCTTGAAGGCATCATTCTTAGCTACAAAGTCGGTCTCACAGTTGATTTCGACCATGGTGTTGCCGGATACGGCAACGAGGCCTTCGGTAGCCTCGCGCTCAGCGCGCTTGGATACGTTCTTTGCACCCTTGATGCGCAGGTACTCGACAGCCTTGTCGTAGTCACCCTGAGACTCGTCGAGGGCCTTCTTGCAATCGAGCATGCCGGCGCCGGTAGCCTCGCGCAATGCCTTAACGTCTGCAGCAGTGTAGTTCGCCATAGTTGGAGCGTTCCTCCTTGGAATTAAACGGTATTCGATGAAACAGCGTAGCTGAATCGCTACCACCACGTCGCGTTGAGGGGGTGTTAGTGATTCTTCAACTCCCCCGCGAGGGTAACGCGTGGAACACCACGCGGCACAGTGTGCATGTGGTGGCGTGTCACACGCCTTGGTCGGGCGCGTGAGAAAAGCCCCCATCGCCGCGGGTGATAAATACCACGCGGTGCGGGGGCTTAGGGGACGCAGATTACTCTGCGGACTTCTCGGCGTCCTCAGCCTTGTCGGCGGAGGCCGGGTCGGAAGCTGCGGCAGCCTCAGCGGCGTCGCGAGCGTCCTTCTCAGCGGAATCGCCAGCGGCTTCCTTAGCCTGTGCAAGCTGGCGCTCCTCGCGGGCCTTCTTGCCCTCTTCCACTGCGGTAGCAATGATGCCGGAGAGCAGCTTGGTGGCGCGGATAGCGTCATCGTTGCCCGGGATCGGGAAGTTCACCTCATCCGGATCGCAGTTGGTGTCCAGGATGGCCACAACCGGAATGTTGAGCTTGTGAGCTTCCTTGACCGCGATGTGCTCCTTGTTGGTGTCAACGATCCACAGTGCGGACGGAGCCTTGCTCATTTCGGCGATGCCGCCCAGAACGCGCTCAAGCTTGATGCGCTCGCGGTTCAGCATGAGAACTTCCTTCTTGGTGCGGCCCTTGTAGCCGTCCTCAGCGGCATCCATGGCCTGCAGCTCCTTCATGCGCTTGAGGCGCTTGGAGACAGTCTGGAAGTTGGTGAGCATACCGCCCAGCCAGCGGTGGTTCACGTACGGCATGCCAACGCGGGTTGCCTCTTCAGCAACCGCTTCCTGAGCCTGCTTCTTGGTGCCCACGAAAAGGATGGTGCCGCCGTGCGCAACGGTCTCCTTGACGAACTCGAAGGCCTCATCGATGTAGGTCAGCGTCTGCTGCAGGTCGATGATGTAGATGCCGTTACGGTCGGTGAAGATGTAGCGCTTCATCTTCGGGTTCCAGCGACGGGTCTGGTGGCCGAAGTGGACACCAGCGTCGAGGAGCTCGCGCATGGTTACAACTGCCATGATTCGCTCGCTTTCTTTTAGGTTGTTTCGGTTTTACAAAAAATTGTGCGGTGTTTTATTCCGCACCCTAGCAACGAAGGCCCAGGCCAACACCCCATTTACATGGGGACCACGTCAACCACGGACTGTCTCTCCCTTAACCCAGGAAGCGACTACTTCGCCGCGCGTAGTCAATCCGATGTTCCTACCTTTATGCTCCGAGGACATCGTGCCCGAAGGGAAGCACAAGCACAGTGAACACAGACTGCTGACGGCCAGCTTAATACCGCAACCATGAGGAGTCCAAAACGACAGGCCTATTTTCACATGCTCTTTGTTGAAGGTTTCACACAATTCTTCACTGCTTCACCATAAGCACCATCATTGACATGTTATCCACAGGGCATCGCTGCCTTCTTCCATCAATGTCACCCCACAGTCATGCTGAGAGCATGGTTCACCGCCTTCATCCTCTCACCGTCACCGTCGCGCTTGTTGTCGTTCTCTGGGCGGCGCTTATCGCCGTTCCCCTCTCCGCCGCCTTCGTCGATCCCACTACCGGGACACCCACCGCCACGCAAGTTGTCCGTGGCTTCGAACCACCAGAAAAGCGTTGGCTGGCCGGTCACCGTGGAGTGGATCTGGCCTTACCCGTAGGCGGCAAGGTACGAACCGCGGGCGATGGCGTCGTGCACTTCGCTGGTTCCGTTGCCGGCACACCAGTGGTGTCTATCGCGCACGCTAACGGTATCCGCACGACTTACCAGCCCGTCCACGCCCGGGTGGCAAAGGGCGAGCACGTGAGCGAAGGACAGGTTATCGGGACACTCGCCCCTTCCGTCGACGGCTATCCTGGGCTACATTGGGGAGCTATTGAAGGCCGCGAGGACTACATTGATCCACTGAGTCTGCTGGGAGAACCCATCATTCGACTCAAGCCCGTGGGTGGGATTGCGCGTACACGTCCTTGAGACGCTGTGCCGAGACGTGCGTATAGACCTGCGTTGTTTGGAGCGATGAGTGGCCCAATAATTCCTGGACCATACGAAGATCCGCGCCGCCTTCTAATAAATGCGTTGCCGCGGAGTGTCTCAGGCCGTGCGGAGTAAGCCCCGAGGCACCACTAACCTGGGCGGCACGCTCAACAACACGCCGAACTTGACGGGCATCAATGCGGCCGCCACGAGTTCCTACGAACATTGCTTCTGTCTGCCCCGCTAACTGGGCACGGCCGGCAGAAAGCCACGCGGTGAGCGCGTCGGCAGCCGCCTCGCCAAAAGGCACAACGCGTTGCTTGTTTCCTTTACCTGTCACGCGTGCGGTACGGCGTGAGAGGTCAACATCGTCCACGTCAAGGCCCACGATCTCGGCTACACGCACGCCAGTGGCATAGAGAAATTCGAGCATGGCACTGTCACGCAAATAGTGAACCTCGTCCGAAGAGACCGCATTGCCCATCAGCTCGCCAGCTGCAGTGGGAGACATGACCGTGGGCAGATGCTTGCCTACTTTTGGTGTAACAAGACGTTGGGCAACATCAGCGTCAAGGTGACCTTCGCGCGCCGCCCACGCCGAGAACGCACGCACGGAAGCAGTGCGCCGTGCCAGCGTGGAGCGCGATTTACCCTCTTCAACGCCTTGGGCTAGCCACGCACGCAGGGAGCTCAACGTGAAAGACTGAAAATCAGGCACGCTGCAAGCCAAAAGCCGCAGATCGGAGCAGTATCCGCGCACGGTGGCCTCGGAACGGCCGCGTACGATGCGCTGGTGCTCGGCGAAATCCTCAATTGCCTCACCTAGCTGCCCACCTACGCGCCGCCCACTTCTTTCACTTGCGCCACTCATGGCTCACAAGTCTACTCATACGCGTTGCCACAGCGCCCCCGAGCGCGCTATCACCCCCATCTTTTGCATCGCCACGAGCAGGTGCACCGTTAAGGCAACCCGCATCCCCGCTGCAGCCGCGATGTCCTCAGCGCTAGCGCCCGAATCCGCAGTTTCCGGCGGGGTCGAGTCATAGACCTTGAGTTCGTTGCGCGAGAGGCGCTGCACTGCCGTGGGTTGAAACTCCAGCTCATACTGCCCTGCTGCGTCCACGGCTCCGGCTTGCCCCACCAAGCCGCGCACTTCATCAGCCGAGGCGACCAACTGGGCGCGCCCTTCTTGGATGCGCTGGTGGCACCCTAGCGACCCAGACGTCGTTATCGGCCCTGGTACCGCCATGGCCACTCGCCCCAAAGCTTCGGCCCAGTTCAACGTGTTCAGTGCCCCTGAGCGAAAACCAGCTTCCACCACGACGGTTCCAGCAGTCATCGCCGCCACGAGGCGATTGCGAGAGAGGAATCGGAATCGCTGCGGCCGCGTTCCCGGCGCGAACTCCGACACCACGCAACCAGAACCGGCGATCTGCTTGAAAAGTGAGGCATTGCGCGCCGGGTAGGAAATATCAATGCCGCAGGCAGCCACGGCCACGGTCTGCCCGCCAGCTTCCACAGCGGCCTCGTGTACCGCGGTATCCACGCCTACTGCCCCGCCGGAAACCACCGTCCACTGGTGTGAGGCTAATCCGCCAGCGAGGAGACGGCTAGCTTCCCATCCATAGCGGCTTATCGCCCGAGTGCCAACCAACGCCACCGACTGTGCCAATGTCTCACGCAGATTGCTGCCGCGTACCCACAGGCTGTGGGGTGGCACCGCTTGATCGTCAAAGGTCGCAGGAGCATCCACCACGCCTTGTTGATAGAAACCGAAAGCACTGGAGAATTCCTCGCCTGGCCACTCGGTATCCTCCGGAGTAATGAGTCTAGCCCCTACCGCCTCGGCAGCAGCTAGGTCCTCCTCTTGGCGGAGCCAGTCACGGCGCGACGCCGTGGTCTGACGCAGCGGACCTATCCAATCCTCTCCCTTGTAGATTCCATGCGCGATTTCCTCCGCTGGATAGTGGGTAAGCAATCCATGAAGTACGGGGGACGGGCCTTCCACCACGCGGTTAAGGTAGGCCCACGTGTGCTGGGGCGTCGACAGATTGAGCTCGCTCATGCCGCCAACCTTTCAATAGTGCCGGAGCCACGCAAATCGAGCGCTCTACTGACATGGTCGAGGTCCGGGCGCTGTGAACCTTCCAGATCCGCCAACGTCCAGGCCAGGCGCAGAACGCGGTCGACTCCGCGTTGGCTCAGCTCTCCTTCGGCCAGGTAGGCCGCGAGCATGACCATAGCGGACTCCGCCGCAGGCCGGTGGCGGCGCAAATAGGATGCCGGTACCGCTCCATTGATGAGTACGTCGAGCCCATCGGATGCCCACCGTTGGGCCATACGCTCGCGGGCCATCGCCACGCGCTCAGCAATCACCGCTGAGGTCTCCTCCCCTTCGGCATTGAGCACGGCTGATTGTCCTGACAGTGACACCACGATGTCGAGACGATCCCGCAGCGGTCCCGACAGATTAGAGAGATAGTTCATTCTGTCGACTGATCTACATTCGCAGCGTGCCGGGTCCTCTGTACCGCACCGACACGGATTCGCCGCGAGTACAAGCTGGAACCGTGCAGGGAAGGTTACTTCCCGGCGCGCCCGCGCGAGCCGTACCTGGCCTTCCTCCAGAGGTGCCCGCAACCCATCGAGAACCTGGGCGGGAACCTCACTGACCTCATCGAGAAAGAGAACGCCGTGATGCGCCAGGCTCACCGCGCCGGGCCGTGGCCTACCTGAACCCCCGCCGATCAGCGCCGCCCTGGTCACTGAGGCATGCGGAGCAATAAAGGGGGCACGTGAAATGACTGTTCCCACTGAACCCGCTACTGAATGAATAGCCGTGGCTTCGACCGCTTGATCCGTGGTCAGGCGCGGAAGGATGCTCGGCAAGCGGGAGGCGATCATGGACTTGCCGGAGCCAGGTGGGCCCACCATCATGACGTGGTGGCCGCCGGCTGCAGCAACCTCCGCTGCCCACTTTGCCTCCTTTTGCCCAGCAATCTCACTGAAGTCAGCTAATTCTTCGCGCACAGGCACCACGTCGCGCGCAACGTGCTCTGCCGCTGGCAAGCAATCATTGCCGCATGCCCAGGCAAAAGCATCCCACAGGGTCTCTGCCACCAGTACCCGCATGCCTGGCACAAGCGCTGCCTCGGCAGCATTGCCCGGCGGGATAATGAGCGTGTCATAGCCCTGTGAACGGGCGGCCAGCAGTGCGGGGATAATTCCAGAGACCGGCCGGACACGTCCATCAAGTCCTAGTTCTCCTAGGACAATAGTGCCGTTGAGCCGGCAATTCTCGGCTTGCCCCGCAGCCAGGATGGCCAACGCCATGGGCAAATCGAAGTGTGCGCCTGCCTTCGGTAAGGAAGCCGGAGACATAGACACAACCACCTTGGTTTTCGGCCAGGGCAGGCGTGAATTACTCACCGCGGTGCGGATGCGGTCACGGGACTCAGAAATTGCAGCGTCGCCTAAGCCCACCACATGAACCCCAGGCAGCCCGGGGCCGACGTTGGCTTCCACAACCACGACTTTGGCCAGGACGCCATCGAGCGCAATGGTGTCGCATCTACCGAGAGCCATGCTCCACCCCCTGGAAATACTCGACATCGAAGTCGGTGCCGGATTTCACTAGGCCGAGGACATCAAAGCGGATTTCGGAGATCGGCTTACCATCCAGCCACTGCGCGGCCGCCTTGCGTAGGCGCTGTAGCTTCCGTTTCGTCACTGATTCCGCCACGCCGTACTCGCGCGAGGCGCGGGTCTTGACCTCGACGAAAACGATGGTTCCATCTGGTTCTCGGACCACGAGGTCAATCTCGCCCACGCGATAGTGGACATTGGCGGCTATCACCTGGCTTCCGCGTGCCCGGTAGAAGTCGGCCGCGAATTTCTCACCAGCGCGCCCTAAAGCGTCCTTCGGACGCATAGTCTGCCCTATAGGCGCATGGAGGTCCCCAACGCGGGGCGTGGTCGCTGTAGATCTGGTCATGGAGGTGCTCCTTGGAGTGATCGTGTTCGTTGCACGCCGCAAGCACGACACAAGCACATTCCTTATGCCGTTAATCTCACGACACTGTCCAGAACACCCCAGTAACGCCCCTCCTGGCGAGGACCTGGCCCCAAGAAGCCATAGTTCTGTGGATAACTAGTCCGGGGTCACCGATTGAGCCCCCTCTCCCCGACGGTTATCCACACTCACCGCAGCCGAGCGAGGACTCAGCTGCTGCTGGCTACCTGCTTATTCCGGCAGCACGAAGTCGGGCTTGTCCAACTCTTCGATGTTGACGTCCTTGTACGTGATGACGCGGACATAGCGCACGAAACGCGCGGAGCGGTACATGTCCCATACCCACGCATCCGACATACGGACCTCGTAGTAAACATCTGGCCCCGAGGTATGCGGAATAAGCTCGACCGCGTTGGCCAGGTAAAACCTGCGTTCAGTCTCCACCACGTAGGAGAATTGGCTGACCACATCGCGATATTCGCGGTACAGCGACAGCTCGACTTCAGCCTCGTAGTTATCGAGTTCCTCAGCGCTCACGGCGTGCTTCTCCTTCGCTCACATGTCCGGTCGTTGTCACTCTTTCTGACAGAACGTGCCTCAGCTTACTTCCCGCAGCGCTCCGAACGGCTCAGGCGCGCGCGAGGAATTGAGCATGAGCGCCTGCCACATTGCGGTAACTCATCCGATGCTCCGGCGTCGCCCCCAAGCGCGCAATGGCATCGTGGTGTGCAGCGGTGCCATAGCCTTTATGGTTTCCCAGCCCGTAGCCCGGGTAGCGCTCCGCCAAGCTATCCATAAGTCGGTCCCGAGACACCTTGGCCAAGATGCTGGCCGCCGCAATGCACCGCGCGGCCGCATCTCCACCAATGATCGGCAGCTGTGGGGCAGGGATGCCGGGGACGCGGAGGGCGTCGGTAAGCACATAGCGTGGTTGCACCTCGAGCTGCGCCACCGCGCGGCGCATGCCGGAGACGTTGGCGTGCTGAATGCCGAAAGTGTCTATGGACCCGGCGTCAATGTGCACAACGGACCACGCCAGCGCGCGACGCTTGATGACGGGCTCCAACTGTGCTCGGGCCGCGGGGCTCAACTTCTTGGAATCATCAAGGCGCTCTAAGCCCTGAATAATACGGTCCGGAAGGATACAGGCAGCAATTGTCACCGGTCCACAACAAGCCCCGCGCCCGGCCTCATCCACGCCTGCCACTGGGCCTAAACCGGCCTTTGACAGGGCTACCTCATAGGTGCGCTTCTGTTTGAGACGTCTCATAACCCTGGGTGGTCGATGAGCTGCGCCCGGCTCACCGGCAGTACTACGGCCGCTACTTTGCCACGCACATTGCCTACGGGTACCGTCCCCTGCAGCTTATCGCCCAGATGTGCGCGCGAATCCAGGGAGTTCGTGCGGTTATCCCCCATGACCCACAGGTGCCCCTCCGGCACCGTGACCGGACCAAAATAGGCGCCGCCACAGGCCTGTGAGCCAACCCGGTCATCAATGGGAATTTCCGGCGGGTCAAGCACCACCTCCTGATTCGTGGCGTGGCCGTCCACCATTACGGAGGGGTCACCCTCCTCACAGGAGACGGTTTGTCCACCCGTGGCAATGACGCGCTTGACCAAGATGTTGTCACCATTGGGCACGAGCCCCACCACGGCACCGAGGTTTTGCAGACCGCGCAGCATGACATTCTGGGAGCGGTCAACGTTGAAAGAGGTATTCCACGAGTCCGGCCCCGAAAAGACCACGACGTCCCCTGGGCGAGGATCGGAAAAGTAATAGCTGACCTTCTGCACCACTATGCGGTCATTCGTGCAACCGGGGCAGCCGTGTAGCGTCGGCTCCATCGAGGAGGAGGGAATGAGGTACATCCGCCCCACACAGGCCTGAATCAGCGCCAGCACGGCGAAGGTGACCGCGAGTGCCCACACCACATCCCGGGTGCGCAGCCGCGCGGTCTCCGCGCAGCGCTTAGGACTGGATGTCCGGGTCATCGACCCCACCGATGCGGTTGAAGGGGAAGAAAACAAACATCACCTTGCCGCGTACATTCTCCACGGGAATGGTGCCCTGGTACTCGTCCTGCATGTGGTAGCGCGAATCCGCCGAGGCGGTGCGGTTGTCACCCATGACCCAGATATTGCCCTCCGGCACGGTCACGGGCCCAAAGTAGGCACCGCCGCAGGCATAGGAACCGGTGGTTTCATCCACTCGGTAGGTTGGCGGGTCTTGGACATAGTCTTGCTCAATCGGTTCACCGTCCACCATGACGGCAGGATCCCCTTCCTGACAGGAGACGGTCTGGCCACCGGTAGCCACCACGCGCTTGACCAACGTGTTCTCATCCGGCGGAGTGAGGGACACATAGCTCAGGGCGTCCTGTATGCGGTGAATGACAGGGTTATCAGAGCGCGGGGACTGCCAGTTGGTATCCCAATCCTTGGTCCCCTTGAACACAACGACGTCACCGGGTTCTGGTTCCTTGTCGCCGTAGTAGGAAACCTTCTCAGTGAAGATGCGGTCATTGTTGCAGCCAGTGCAGCCATGCAGGGTGGGCTCCATCGATCCCGACGGGATGACGTACTGCCGGCCCACGAAGTTCTGGAAGACGCCTACCACTGCGAGCACGCACACCACCACGATGATGGTCTCAAGGAACCACGGCATCTGCTTCTTGTCTTCGCGTGACGCCGAAGCCGGCTCCGCAGTGCTTGGCGACGTCCCCCCTACCGCAGCGCCTTCACTTCGAGCAGCGTCAGCCCAGTCCGCGTCAGCACTGTCCCGCGCGGCACCCTTAGTGACATCTTCAGCGACATCTTCGGTCATGTCCTTGTCTTTATTCACGGGCTAAATCCTAGCAATGCCCCGCGACATCTCGGTAAGGCGGCGCGGCGCGGGCCTAAAACAGCACAGGCCCTCCGCCTCCCCACCGAACGATGGTGAGAGACGAAGGGCCGAAGCGCACGAGGATTAGCGGCGCTCCTTGATGCGGGCCTTCTTACCGCGCAGGTCGCGCAGGTAGTACAGCTTGGCGCGGCGAACGCGACCGCGGCGAACAACCTCGATGGAGGCGATGTTCGGGGAGTGAACCGGGAAGGTACGCTCCACGCCGATGCCGAAGGAAACCTTACGCACGGTGAAGGTCTCGCGGATGCCGGCACCCTGGCGGCGGATGCAGACGCCCTTGAAGAGCTGGGTACGCTCGGTGTTACCCTCGATAACCTTGACGTTGACGTCGAGGGTGTCGCCCGGGCGGAAGGACGGGATATCGTCACGCAGCTGGGCTGCGTCGATCTTGTCAATGAGGTTTGCCATTGAATGTTTTCCTTTTCAGTTTAAGACAGAGGACCCTAGCGCCACCTCACGGCGGCTGACCGGTTCGTGCCTGTTACACAGAACAGGGATATCTTTCCATATCCCATCCCCACCGGACAAATTGCTTCAAACGCCTGACACGGATGTTGTTTGCATTCTAAGGTGGGTAACGCACTGATACCCCACGGGTGCCCACAGGAAGTGGGCTGAGAGTGGCGCTGACACCGCGCCTGCACCGTTCGAACCTGTCTGGTTAGCACCAGCGAAGGAAGAGAGGAGCAGCCATGACGGCTACCCATCACCCAACCCAGAACTCTCACTCCAGCGAGATCCACCCCAAGCACACCTACGCCCCCATTCGGGAGAACGGCCTTGAGGTCCCAGAGACCGAAATCCAGCTGGATGATTCCCCCACCGGGCCCAACGAGCCCTTCCGCGTCTACCGCACCCGCGGCCCGGAGTGCGAGCCCGAGGTAGGACTTCCGGCGCTGCGCGCGGAGTGGATCGCGGAGCGTGGGGACGTCGAAGAGTACGAGGGCCGCGCCCGCAACCTCGCCGACGATGGCCGCTCCGCCGAGCGCCGCGGTGCCGCCTCTCAGGAATGGAAAGGTGAGCGCCGACAGCCGCTGCGTTCGAAGGAGGGCAAGCGCGTCACCCAGATGCACTACGCGCGCCAGGGCATTATCACCAAGGAAATGGAGTTCGTAGCACTCCGCGAGCACTGCGACCCAGAGTTCGTCCGCTCCGAAATCGCGCGCGGGCGTGCCATCCTGCCCAACAACGTCAACCACCCGGAATCTGAGCCGATGATTATTGGCCGCAAGTTCCTCACAAAGATCAACGCCAATATCGGAAACTCCGCGGTGACGTCCTCCATCGCCGAAGAAGTCTCTAAGCTACGCTGGGCCACGCGCTGGGGTGCAGATACCGTCATGGATCTGTCCACCGGTGATGACATCCACACCACCCGCGAGTGGATTCTGCGCAACTCCCCCGTCCCGATTGGCACCGTGCCCATCTACCAGGCATTGGAGAAGGTGAACGGCGTGGCAGAAGACCTGACCTGGGAGATCTTCCGCGATACCGTCATTGAGCAGTGCGAGCAGGGAGTGGACTACATGACCATCCATGCCGGCGTTCTGCTGCCCTACGTGCCGCTCACCACCGAGCGCGTGACGGGCATTGTTTCTCGCGGCGGCTCCATCATGGCGGGCTGGTGCCTTGCGCACCACAAGGAATCCTTCCTTTACGAGAACTTCGACGAGCTCTGTGAGATTTTCGCACGCTACGACGTCGCCTTCTCACTCGGCGACGGCCTGCGTCCGGGCTCCCTCGCCGATGCCAATGACACCGCCCAGTTCGCGGAGCTCAAGACCATCGGTGAGCTCACCCGGCGCGCCTGGGAGTACGACGTCCAGGTCATGGTGGAGGGCCCCGGTCACGTCCCGCTCAACATGGTTCAGGAAAACAACGAGCTGGAGCAGGATTGGGCTTCTGATGCCCCCTTCTACACGCTGGGCCCTCTGGTCACCGACATCGCGCCGGGATACGACCACATCACCTCGGCGATTGGTGCGGCGAACATCGCCATGGGTGGTACGGCAATGCTGTGCTACGTCACCCCGAAGGAGCACCTGGGCCTGCCCAACCGTGATGACGTCAAGACCGGTGTCATTACCTACAAGTTGGCCGCCCATGCTGCCGACGTGGCGAAAGGCCACCCCGGGGCGCGCGCCTGGGACGACGCGATGAGCAAAGCCCGCTTTGAGTTCCGCTGGCACGACCAGTTCGCTCTCTCCCTCGACCCGGATACCGCACAGGCTTACCACGACGAGACCCTGCCTGCGGAGCCAGCGAAGACCGCCCACTTCTGTTCCATGTGCGGGCCGAAGTTCTGTTCCATGCGCATCAGCCAGGACATCCGCGACACCTTCTCCGATTCCCTCGGCATGCCCAGCTTCCCAGGCCAGGCTTCCGTCGACCCAGACGTGGTTGCTGCCGCCCGCGCGGGCGAAGAGCGCAAGTCGGCGGAGTTCAAGGCCCAGGGCTCGCAGCTCTACCACGAAGAAGATGGCGCCAATGCCTGATCTGCGCTGCTATTTCGTCACGGGCGCCGCGGACTCCCCAGCGGAAGTCGTGCGCATCGCTGCGGCAGCAGCCCGGGGCGGAGCCGGGGTGGTGCAGGTGCGTTCAAAGCCGATTACAGCGCGCGATCTCTACCTGTTGGGTAAGGAGGTCGCCCGCGCGGTGGCATCGGCCAACCCTCAGACGCAGGTGCTTATCGACGACCGCGTGGACGTCGCCCTCGCCCTTCGCCACGACGGCGAGCCGGTTCATGGTGTCCATATTGGCCAGGATGATCTCCCCGTGGCGCAGGCTCGAGCCGTGCTGGGACCGGAAGCCATCATCGGACTCACGACAGGCACCCGCGAGCTCGTCGAGGGTGCCAATGAGGTCGCTGACCTCATTGATTACATCGGCTGCGGCCCCTTTAGGGCTACCCCGACGAAAGATTCCGGCCGCGCGCCGCTGGGCCTTGAGGCCTATCCCGAACTAGCCGAACTGTCCCGTGTCCCGCTCGTGGCCATTGGGGATGTCACCGCTGATGATGCCGCCGACCTCGCGGCCACGGGTGTTGCTGGCCTGGCCGTAGTGCGCGGCATCATGCACGCCACCGACCCGGAAGCCTACTGCCGCACACTGCTCGCCGGCTTCGATGAAGGTTCGCGATGAGCACCACGACGCACTCTCAAGTCATCGTTGTTGGTGCGGGGGTGGTGGGCCTGGCCACCGCCGTGGAGCTAGCCGCCCGCGGCCACGAGGTCACCGTGCTCGACCCAGCACCGGCTTCGGGCGCCACACACCATGCCGGCGGCATGCTCGCGCCCGCTGCCGAGATGGTCTACCAACAAGATCCGCTTTTTCCTCTCATGCGCGCCTCGAGCGCGTGGTACCCAGAGCTCATTGACCTCGTTTCCGCTCACACGGATGTGCCCACGGGCTACCGCGCGGAGGGCACGCTTGTCGTCGCGGCTGACCGCGCAGACGCGCAGCACCTCACTGACCTGGCCGATTATCAATCCCTCCACGGCATGGAGGTCGAGCGCGTCACCGTGCGCGAGGCCCGCCGCTCCGAGCCGCTTCTCTCTCCGCGTCTAGCCGGCGCAGTGAGTATTCCGGGCGACACACAGGTTTTTCCTCGCCAGTGGGCGGAGGCCCTCGGCAGCGCCGCACAAGCGCTGGGCGTGCGTCTGTTTCGCACGCCGGCCCAGGCTATCGATGCCTCCACGGGTACCGTCACCACCCCGGTAGGTGATTTCCAGGCCGACGACGTCGTGCTCGCCGCTGGCCTCGGGGAGCGCGACATCGACTGGGCTGAGTCCGCGGGACTTGCCCGCATGCCCCTCCAGTTGCGCCCAGTGTACGGCGACATCCTGCGCTTGCGGGTGCCGGATCACCTACAGCCGCTTTTGACCCGCGTGGTTCGTGGTTTCGTGGAGGACCGTCCCGTCTACCTCATTCCTCGCTTCGATGGCACTCTGGCCATCGGTGCCACGACCCGGGAGGATTCGCTCACTTCTGCCCAGGCCGGCGGAGTTTATGCCTTGCTGCGCGATGCCCTACGTATTCTCCCTGCCGTCGAGGAATGCGAATTCCTTGAGGCCAGTGCAGGTGCCCGCCCAGGCACCCCGGATGACCTGCCCTACCTGGGACGCGTGGGCGCTAAGCTCATCGTATCTACCGGTTATTTCCGCCACGGCATCCTGCTCACAGCCCTCGCAGCGCGCTGCACACGAGAGCTCATCGAGCACGCCGAGTCCAGCATCGATCTCACCGCCTGTTCGCCCTTGCGACACTTCAAGGAGACACCATGATCCTCACCCTCAACGGCCAACCCTATGACACCTCAGCGTCCACCGTCGCCGAGCTGCTGGATGAGAAAGGCATCGCCGCCGACGGCACTGCCGTCGCACTCGCCGAGCAGGTCGTGCCGCGCTCGCGATGGGAAGCCACTGAGCTCATGGAAGGCGCTGTCGTTGAAATCCTCACTGCTGTCCAAGGAGGCTAAATGCTCACTATTGCTGATACCACTTTTTCCTCCCACCTCATCATGGGCACTGGCGGTGCCACCAGCCACGATGCCTTGGAACGCGCACTGGTTGCCTCCGGCACGGAGCTCACCACTGTAGCCATGCGGCGCCACACCGGCACTAGTAGCGGCGAGAGCGTCTTCGACTTATTGCGCCGACTGAACATCGCCCCGCTGCCCAACACCGCCGGCTGTCGCACCGCACGCGAGGCCGTGCTCACCGCCCGCATGGCCCGCGAAGCCCTGGGCACCTCGTGGGTCAAGGTCGAGGTCATCGCCGACGAACACACGCTGCTACCCGACGTCCTCGAAACCCTCGACGCCACAGAACTCCTCGCGTCCGACGGTTTCACTGTGTTGGCCTACACCAGCGACGATCCCGTAGCCGCGCAGCGCCTCGAGGATGCCGGTGCTGCGGCCGTCATGCCGCTCGGCGCCCCAATCGGCACCGGCCTGGGCATTCTCAACCCACACAACCTCGAGCTCATCTGCTCGCGTGCGTCGGTGCCCGTGCTTGTCGACGCCGGCATAGGAACCGCCTCCGACGCCACCCTCGCCATGGAGCTGGGGTGCTCCGGTGTTCTTCTTGCCAGCGCGGTCAACCGCTGCCAAGACCCCGAAGCCATGGCCACCGCGATGCGCCACGCAGTGGAGGCCGGCAGGCTCGCCCGCAGCGCTGGACGCATCCCCCAGCGCGAACATGCCCAAGCATCGTCCACCTTCGACGGTCTAGCGAACTGGGCTGACCAGGTTTTGTAGTCGCACCACACCACGACGACACGGAGGTCTCAGTGCTCAGCGATACCGAACGCGCCCGCACCGCCCGCCAGCGTATCCTGCCCGGCTTCGGCGACGAAGCCCAAGAGAGACTGCACGCCGCCCACGTCCTTATTGTCGGCGCTGGAGGGCTCGGCTGCCCGGCCCTCCAACAGCTGGCTGCGGCTGGAATCGGGCACATCACGCTCATCGATTCCGACACCGTCGATGTGAGCAACCTGCACAGGCAGGTGCTGTTTGGTACGGGGGACGTCGGTAAGCCCAAGGCGGATGTGGCTGCCGCCCGCGCCCGTGAGCTCAACCCCGAGCTCACTATCACCTCGCTGAAGAAGCGCCTCGATGCCTCAAACGTCCTCGACCTGTGCGACGACGCCGACCTCGTTCTCGACGGCTCTGATACCTTCGACACGAAGTACCTCGTCGCCGATGCCTGTGAACTCACCTCGACCCCACTAGCCTGGGGAACCGTGCTTCGCTATGGTGGGCAGGCCGGGCTATGGCACTCCGGTACAGACTGCATCGACGGCCGCGGCGTGGGCCTGCGTGATCTCTTCCCCGAGCCTCCCCACGGCGAAGCGCTCGAATGCTCCACCGCCGGCGTACTGGGAGCGACGACATCAGTGATAGCTGGGATCATGGCCACAGCCACCATTGCCGCACTCGCGCAGCTGCCGCACCACTCGGAGCTCGTGGGACGCGTAACGTCCTACGAGGCTCTTCCCGGCAGCTTTCGCACACTACAGGTGGGTGCCGACCCTGACCGCGCACTCGTCACCGCGCTTCCGGGCCAACCTTCGCTACCGCCTGAGCTTCGCAGCGGCCACGCCTGCCTCCTCGACATCTCCGACACCCCCACCGCACCAGCCCCCGCGGTGTCGCTGCCCTGGCACACCGTCTCCGACGATGACTCCGTCCGCGGCGCCCTGTTGTCCTGCGACTCCGCACTGGTTTATGTGGCCTGTCCCTCAGGCGGACGCAGCGCTGGATTCGCCCTGCGCTACGCAGATCTAGCCGCTGACATGGGCATTGAGCTGCGCAACCTGCCCGGCGGTCTCACCGCCTACCCCGCAATGTTTTAGGCCCCTGCTACAACGTTCGGGCGGAAAAGGTGCTCATCCAGAACGCGGGCAGTGCCGTGGTGGCGGGCACGGAACACCGCACACGATGCAACCAGCGCCAGGGCGGTCACGATGAACAGAACTACGATACCGGCCCAGAACGTGCCGTCGTGGATGCCGTCGGTGGCGCGGGTGAACGCATTTTTCGCATAAGACATCGGATGGAACGGATGCAGCACACTCAGCGGGCGCGGAATCGCAGCCACCGGCCAGACTCCGCCGAAGACCATGACTCCTAGTGCAAATGCGCCCACCGCAAAAATGGCGCCAATCTTACGACCAAAGGTCACGAGGAAGAACTGATACGTTGCAGCACCCACGGCAGCAATCGCTGCGATGACCAGCATTATCATCGGCCAGCTTGCGGGAGCCCACCCCATGGTGGAGGACATGAAGGCCATAAAGGCCAGCACGAGGAAATTCAGTCCCGTCACCACGCCGAAGGCCGCAAGGATACCGCGCACCGGGCTGGTAGCGACCTGGCCGCGACGGCCTAGGTAGTACGGCAACGTCATCGCGAGGAGCAGCATGACAAGGAAGCCGAAGACCAGAACGAAGAGCATGGAGGCACCACCTGTGATGGTCTTCTGCGTCGGATCGACCGGGTTGATCACGGTCTGTACCGGGTGCACATTTGAGGAGGTGAAGTTGATGGGCACGGCCATGTTGCGAGCGGACGTGTCCGGCTGGGTAATGGATGGGGCCTTGGCGGCACCGTCAGCAAGTTTGGTGGCCAATTCGCTGGACCCCGCTTTGAGCTGATCCATGCCATCCTTCAGTTCGGTTCCGCCAGCAGCGAGCTGGCTCGTACCGTCCTTAAGCGTGCCCGTGCCCTCATGAAGGCGGGAAGCACCATCCTGCAGCTGGGCGGCACCGTTGCTCAGCTCACCTACACCGCTACGTAGTTCCTTTGTTCCGCCAGCCAGCCGATGGGCACCGTCATTCAGTGCGGTCATACCACCGAGGTATTCCGAGTTCGGGTCGGACAGGTTGTAGTACAACTGCCCGGTGCCTTCTGCCAGCTTCTCGAGTTGCGCCACCATGTTTCCGCTTGCCGCCGGATCCAATTTCGACACCAGCGAGTAAAGCTGATCGGCTTGCTCAGCCATGCCGAGACTACGCAAGACATCAACAAGCTGTACCAAGCTCGGGACCACCATCTGGGCCTGCTTGAGCAGCGGGATGAGCATACCGGTGAGCTGGTTGACGCCCCCATCGATTTGTCCCGCGCCATCAGCAAGGCGCCCGGTTCCTGCAAGCAGCTTGTCCGAACCGTCCGCAAGCTGAGCGGCACCGTCATCCAGTTGTGCGGCACCGGCGCCAAGGCGCCCGACGCCGTCATTCAAGCGGGTCGTACCGTTCACCAGCTGGCCGGTTCCATCGTTGAGATCCCCTGCACCGGCATCGAGCTTCGCGATACCTTCGACAGCCCGCCCGCCTCCGTCCTGCAGTTTGCCTGCTCCTTCATCAAGACGTCCTGCTCCTTCAGCGGCTGTCCCCAGCCCATCACTAAGTTTATTCAGCCCCTCAATGACCTGATCTGCATATTTTTTAGAAATCGCGTTTTCCACACTGGTCTGCACTTGCGGGATGAGGCTCGAAGAAATTACCGAACCATTCGTGCCGTAGTAATCGTTGGTGGCGAAATGAATCTCCGGTTTCACGGGCTTATCGCTGATGATGGTGACCGCCTGCTCGGAGAAGTTCTTGGGGATGGTCACCACCATGAGGTACTTCCCCTTCAAGAGGCCCTGGTCGCCGTCTTCCTTAGTGACCTCTGCAAAGTTGAGGTACTCCGTTTCCATGAGGCCGTCTACGACCTGATCGCCGTAGTTGGTGAACTCTCCTTGCTTATCAACGCCCACATCTTCATTCACCACCGCCAAGTCAATATTGCGCATGTATTTGGAGGGATCCCACATTGCCCACATCATGGTGCCGGCGACGATGATGGGCGCCACGAGAAGGAAGACGATGAGTACCCGCGATAAGGTGCTCGTGGGACGCCAATCCAGAACGCGGTGCCACCCCATCGCTTCGCTCCCCTCAGCCCCCTCGCCCCCCTTCACTGGCGAAGCACCATTCGCCCCGTGCACGTGACGCGAATCCATCTCACGGTCCATGCCTGCCTCCTCAAAGTGATTGTTTAGGTCCGCTTGTAGCCGTCCTTCCAGGGAGTTTTACCGGAAGGCCAAGCGTGAGCGAGGCCACTGTTTCATTTGTTTCCACAAACATACCACTAGTGGAGTTACTAATGTGAACTTATGGGCATTAGCTTTAGGCTTTCTCTATGTCCCCCCCTTCCGGTTGCGAAGTGTGACCGACGCATCGTGGCCAGTGGGCACCATCGGCGATCCTGCGCCCTCGACCGTTTGGTTAGCCGAGGGCTCCATCCTGCTAAAAGCCCGCTTTCTTGAGGGCATCAGCCATCGAGCCGCCGCCGCGTTCTGAGCGGCCACGGCTGCCGCCCTTGCGGTTCGAGCCACGGCGCGAGTTCTGGGAATTGCCACGGCCACCACCGCTGCCGCCGCGGCGCTTGGGAGCAGGTTGCCCTGGTTCATCGTCGAGGCGCAGCGATAAACCAATACGTTGGCGCTCCACGTCGACCTCCATGACTTTCACCTTGACCACCTGGCCCGAGCGCACGACCTCATGCGGGTCGGAGACGAACTTATGGCTCATGGCGGACACATGGACGAGGCCATCCTGGTGTACACCGACATCGATAAACGCGCCAAACGCCGCCACATTGGTGACGGTCCCCTCCAAAATCATGCCGGGTTTCAAGTCTGAAACCTTGTCCACGCCTTCCTTGAAGGTGGCTGTCTTGAACTCCGGGCGCGGGTCACGGCCTGGTTTGTCCAGCTCCGCGATGATGTCCGTGACGGTCGGAACACCGAACGTGTCATCGGCAAAGTCCGCCGGTGCGAGCTTGGTCAGCACACGCGAATTTCCAATGAGCTCCGAGACACCCAACCCAGTCTTCTCCGCAATGCGCGCCACCACTGGATAGGCCTCCGGGTGCACGGCCGAGGCATCGAGCGGATCCTTACCGCCATTAATGCGCAGGAATCCGGCGGACTGCTCAAAAGCCTTCGGTCCCAGTCGCGGCACCTTCTTGAGCTCCTTACGCGAGGCAAACGTGCCGTTCTCATCACGGTAAGCAACAATGTTGGCGGCAATCGTGGAATTCACACCAGCCACGCGCTCCAGCAACGGCGCGGAGGCAGTGTTGAGATCCACACCAACGCCGTTGACGGCATCTTCGACCACGCCGTCGAGGGTACGAGCCAGCGCAACCTGGTTGACATCGTGCTGGTACTGCCCCACGCCGATGGCCTTCGGGTCAATCTTCACGAGCTCCGCCAGTGGGTCCTGGAGGCGGCGCGCAATGGACACCGCGCCGCGCAGAGAGACGTCCATGTCGGGGAATTCGTCAGCGGCCAGCTGCGATGCTGAGTACACGGACGCGCCGGCCTCCGACACGACCACGGGACTCGGGCGAGTGCCACCTGCTTGCGCGATGAGGTCAGCAACCTCTCCCGCGAGCTTTTCTGTCTCACGTGAGGCGGTGCCGTTTCCGATGGCCATGAGATCGACGGAATGGGCAGCGCTGAGCGACGCCAACTCCCTCACCGCTTCAGCCCACTTCTTCTGCGGCTGGTGCGGGTAGACGATCGTGGTGTCCAGGACCTTTCCTGTGGGGTCGACAACCGCGCACTTCACGCCGTTGCGGTAGCCCGGATCCAAACCCAGAGTGGCGCGCTGCCCTGCCGGGGCAGCCAGCAGCACATCGCGCAAGTTCGTGGCAAAGACTTTGAGTGCGCCTTCCTCGGCCTTCTCTTTGAGGCGCATGCGGACATCAAGGCCCGAGGAGATGGAAAGTTTGGTGCGCCAGCCCCAGTGGACGGCATCGGCAAGCCAGCGCGAGGTGGAAGTATCCAGATCGAATCGGTCTGCGATCAGGCCCTCGTATACAGTATCATCACCGGCATCGAGGTTGAGCTGCAGCACACCTTCGTTCTCGCCGCGCAGCAGCGCCAGGATGCGGTGCGAAGGCAGCTTCTCAAACGGTTCAGAGAACTCGAAGTAATCTTTGAATTTCGCGCCCTCATTCTCTTTACCTTCCACCACGCCGGCTGCCATAGAGCCAGTGGTGTACATGCGCTCGCGCACCTCACCCACTAGGTCGGCGTCAAGCGCGAAACGGTCCACGAGGATTGCCCGCGCGCCGTCCAAAGCTTTCTTGGTCTCCTCAAACCCTTCGGTGAGATACTCCCCCGCCAACTCGGCTGGGTCTGCCGTGGGGTTCTCAATGAGCTTGTCCGTCAGCGGCTCAAGGCCAGCCTCACGAGCGATATCCGCCTTCGTCTTGCGGCGCTTCTTATAGGGCAGGTACAGATCCTCCAGGCGAGCCTTCGTCTCACACCCCGCAATGAGGGCGCGCAGTTCCTCCGTCAGCTTGCCCTGCTCCTCAATCGCAGCAAGGACCGTCTCTTTGCGCTCCTCCAGCTCACGCAGGTACGTGGAGCGCTCCTCGATGACGCGCAACTGGGAATCATCCAGCCCGCCGGTAGCCTCCTTGCGGTATCGGGCGATAAAGGGAACGGTATTACCCTCCGCCATGAGCTTGAGGGCGGCGTCGACGTGCTGTTCTTTGACGCCCAGCTCGCCGGCGATGGTGGCTGCGATGTTCACAAAACCTCTTTTGGGGTCGGGGACAAGACCTCCCTAACCTACACCCCGCCTTGCCACGCACAGGAGGTGCCTAGCCCAAACTCCGTATGGCCAATTTCAGAGGTGCCGTACCACAGCGTATGCGGCGGCAGGCAGTCCGCGACTGCCGCGGTGACCTTCGTCAGCGGCAGGTCCGATGAACCGTTGACGATAACGCGCCACACGTGCTCGCTCACCGGTGGGTGCCCGTTGTTGTCCATGTACTCATTGACCAAAATATTGTCCGGCTCGCAGGTAAAAGACACAATCTCCGCATTAATGTCACGCGGCTCGACGCCCCCTTCACGCAGTGTCTCGGGCATACCTGCCAAGACCTTCTTCCATTCGGCCTCGGTCATGAGAATCGACAGGTCAGTGCTCACGTCCATGATTATCCTCCTTCAGGGCGTCAAGAAATGCACGATCGGCGGTGCTCAACTCAGCCGCTTCCAACAGTTCCGGCCTGCGCTCCCATGTCCGGGCTAAGGACTGCTCACGACGCCACCGGTCCACCTTGGCATGGTCGCCCGAGGTCAGCACCTCCGGCACCGCCAAACCGCGCCACTCGCGAGGCTTGGTATAGCTGGGCCCCTCCAAGAGGCCGTCGGAGAAAGAATCTTCCTCATGGGAGCGCCGGTTTCCCAGCACGCCCGGAATGAGGCGCACCACGGCCTCCGCGATAACCAACACAGCCACTTCCCCACCGATGAGTACATAATCACCGATGGACACCTCCCGCACACGGTAACGCTTGGCGGCATCATCAACCACGCGCTGGTCAATGCCCTCATAGCGCCCACACGCAAACACAATATGTTCCTCCGACGACCACGCCTGTGCGTCGGCCTGCGTAAAAGGCTTACCGGCCGGGGTCGGCACGATGAGCAAGGGCTTGTCCGTGTCCGCATCCTCGGCTGAGTTATACGCGCGCGCCTCGACGCCGTGGATATCGTCGTGACGCGGCTTGCTCAGGTGCGGGAGCGCACTGTCGAGATCGGTGGTGGAGGCGGTGCCGGAGGAGACGTCGTCAAGCGCAGGGCCCCACACCTCGGGCTTCATGACCATCCCGGGACCGCCGCCGTAGGGAGAATCGTCGACAGACTTGTGCACGTCCGTGGCCCACTGACGCAGGTCATGCACGCCGACGGCAAGGGCGCCCTGCTCAATGGCCTTGCCCAACAAGGCATGGCGCAGCGGATCGAGGTACTCGGGGAAAATAGTGACAACGTCAATTCTCATAGGTCGAGCAGCCCCTCCGGCGGCGTGATGGTACAGGTACCAGCTTTAAGGTCAACCTCGGGAACAATCGCCTCCACGAAAGGCACAAGGGCGCTCTTGCCGCTGTTCAGAGACACCTCGAGCAGAGACTGAGTCGGACCATGGGTCACACCTGTAACCTCCCCACTATCCTGGCCATCCAGCATCACGCGCAGCCCCTCAAGCTCATGATCGTAGAAACCATCATCGTCCGGATCCTCGATGGGGGCGGCAAAGAACTGCGTGCCGCGCAGGGAATCCGCAGCCGTGCGATCTGGAATCTCATCAAAGCTGATGAGCAGACGGCCCTTGTGAGGACGCACCGTAGCGATGGTGAGCTCGTGCTCCTTCTTGCCTTGCTTGCCATGCAGAACCTCACCGACGGTATAGCGCGCCTCGGGGGAATCAGTAGTCACTTCGACGGCGACCTCGCCTTTAATGCCGTGGGACTTCACCACGCGACCAATAAGTAGTTCCATGCCTGCTAGCTTAACGGGCTACCCTAGAAAGGTATGACTGAGCTTCCCATCAATGACCTCACCACCTTTGGAGATGCCGCCCACACCGGCTCTGCTCTCACCACACTCAACCTGCTCGATGAGGCCCCTGAGCCAGACCCTCAACGCCCACGGCCGGCGGTCAAGAGAGTCTTGAGTGCAGACGGCGCCAATCTCATCCTCTTTTCCTTTTTGCCCGGCCACCAGCTTCCCGACCATAAGGCAGCACACCCCATCACTGTCCAGGTTGTGCGAGGATCCGTGGCCTTTAGATGTGGAGATAATAAGGAAGAACTGGTCCCTGGACGGATCGTGCACCTGCCAGCCTACGTCCCCCACGCCGTCACGTGCGACAAGGAACCAGCGCTCATGCTGCTCACCATGTTAACACCGAACACTAGCGCGAATGTCTAGACTTTTAGTAATATCATTAGATTGTGAGCAACCCTAAGCCTTACCATCACGGAAACCTGCATGAGGCCATCCTCCGCGAGGCCATCACTCTAGCCCGCGAGGGCGGGCCTCAGGCGGTGACTATCCGGGCCGCGACCCGTGCAGTCGGAGTCTCCCCCACCGCAGCCTACCGCCACTTCAAAGACCAATCCTCGCTTCTCGACTCCGTCGCGGACACCGCCACCGCCGAACTCATCGAGAACCTCAGCGCTGCTTTTCAAGACACCGAGGGCTCCATCGTGGACAAGCTGATGGCGACTGCCTTTGCCTACTTCGACTACGCCCACGATGAGCAGAACTTTTTCGAATGCATGATGGCATCACGTGGTTTCGATATCCCCGCGGGTCTCGCCGCCGCCACCGACGGCCCCGGCGAGGATCCGCGGGTGCGAGCAGCGTTCAACTTTTATGACTACATGGGGCAATACGCTCAGGCTATCGGCCAAGAGCCCGACTGGGAGTTCATGGTGCAGAACTGCCTCGCTGGATGGTCTACGGTCCATGGCTTTACAGTCCTGTGCACAAGCGGCCACCTAGCATCGCTGTCAGATAAGCATAAGCGCGATATCGCGACGTCCGTTTTCGCCGCCGCAATCCGCGGTTTGGAGTTCGAAAACCCCTCGGATCCTTACCTCAACTATCCGAAGAGTTAGAAAATCCCCGCCGACCAGATGGTCGACGGGGAATTTTTTAAGTCGCGAGATTTTTACTCAGCGGACTCTGCAGACTCCTCAGCCTCAGCGGACTCAGACTCTGCTGCCTCTTCCTCGGCCTTAGCAGCCTCAGCAGCAGCGGCCTCCTCGGCAGCCTTCTCAGCGGCAGCCTTAGCCTCAGCCTCTTCCTTGGCCTTGCGCTTCTTCTCGGTGATGGCCTCAATGGTCGGGCCATTGTTAGCCTCAGCCAGAGCAGCGTTGAAGAGGTCCAGCTTGGACGGCTTCTCCTCAGCAACCTTCAGGGTGCCCTCTGCACCCGGCAGGCCCTTGTGCTTCTGCCAGTCACCGGTCACCTTGAGCAGAGCGAGAACCGGCTCGGTCGGCTGTGCGCCAACGCCCAGCCAGTACTGCGCGCGCTCGGAATCGATCTGGATGAGGGACGGCTCCTGCTTCGGCTGGTAGATACCAATGTTCTCGATAGCCTTGCCGGAGCGGCGGGTGCGTGCATCAGCAACGATGACGCGGTACTCAGCGTTGCGGATTTTACCGATACGCTGCAGCTTGATCTTTACAGCCATGTTTTGGCTCCTTTTCTAGTCACCGGGCAGTGCAGACGCGCGCCAGGTTCGGCGCGCCGGTTCAGCCCTTGGATTTATCCTGCGCGTGACATGCCGGCCGTCCGTAGGCGGTGACGGCGTTACGCAGAAATGAAGTTGTCAGTGTCATCCACGCGCGATGCATGGGCAACCCCACTAACCTTAACGATCAGGAAGGAAAATAGGAAATCCGCTTCCCCATCGCTGTATTAGGCCCCACCCCGCGAAAGGGGTAGTCTGTAATGCGGTTATTTCACTGCCGCACATACCTTACTTTATGACTCAACAAGCCCCCTCCAGATTCCGCTACCGCTACGACCTTGACGGCCTGCGTGGCATCGCGATCGCTTTGGTCGTGATTTACCACGTTTTCGTCGGACGCGTTTCCGGTGGCGTGGACGTCTTCCTGCTGCTGTCCGGTTACTTCTTCCTCGGTTCCCAGCTGCGCTACGCCGCCCGCCCCAATGCCTCGCTCAATCCGTGGTGGCCCATCTGGCGTACCATTCGCCGCCTCGTGCCGGCGCTAGTGCTCGTTATCGGCGCAAGCTATATCCTGGTTCGGCTTTTCGCTCCTGAGCTCATGAATACTGAGTTGACCAAGCAGATCACGGCAACGGTGTTCTACTACCAGAACTGGGAGCTCACCCGCCAGGACGCGGATTATGCTGCGGCATCAGCAACCACATCTCCGCTTCAGCACATGTGGTCCATGGCGGTGCAGGGCCAGTTTTACCTCATCGGTATCCTCTTTGCCCTCGGCCTTGCAGCGTTCATGCGTGTGCGCCCAAAGCCGTCCGGCCTCACTCCGCAACGCTTCCCCACCGTGAACTCCATCGCGGGCCCCATCCTCATCGTGGCAACGGTAGCGTCCTTCGCTTACGCCAGCCGCGACGGACTGTTCGGTACCCCGGCGAACTACTACTCCACGTGGTCCCGTGCATGGGAGCTGACACTTGGCGCCGTCCTCGTGATTTATGGCTCGCGGCTGCGGATGCCGCAACACCTGTCGAACCTTGCCACCGCCGTCGGCCTAGCCGCTCTTGCCGGTACGGGCCTCGTCATTTCTGACACGCTAGCTTTCCCCGGACCACTATCTTTGCTGCCAATCGGCGGCGCGGTGCTCATCATCATCGGCTCCGGTGGTTCCTTCTCCCGCGTACTCACCTCGCGGCCATCACGCTGGCTCGGTGACATCGCTTACCCGCTGTACCTGTGGCACTGGCCTCTGCTCATCATCTCCACGGTAGCCCTCGGCCTCGACACGCCACCGTGGTGGCTGGGTGTCATCATCATTGCGGTATCGCTGGGTTTGGCGGATCTGACGCACCGATTCGTCGAGAAGCCCCTGCGTCAGCACCGCAAACGCCCGCTTGCCGACGACCTCCCGGTCCGCCGCGGCCTTGCTGATCTGCGCACCACTACTGGTGCCACACGCGCCGTCGGTGGCGTTGTCGTAGCTGCCTGCACCATCGCGCTCGTTGCTATTCAACCCTTGTGGGCCCGCACCTTGGACGAGGCCGACGCTGAGGTTTTGAACCCGGCACTCTACCCAGGAGCGACCACGTTCCCCCTCAACATCACGCCCCCAGACAACGTAGCGGTCAAACCCGATCCCATTCTGGCGCGTGGCATCACCCCACCAGTGGCGGACAACTGGTGCTTCATCCCAGAAGACCAGCCCACCGACTTCTTCTTCGAGAAACGCAGGGACGGCAAGACGCCGTGCGTCTTCGGTGATATGGACTCCGATGTCGAGGTGTACCTGGTCGGTGGCTCGCACGCCGAGCAGTATTCCTCCGCACTTGACTACTTGGGCCGTGAGATGGGCTTTAAGCTCGTTCCCTTGACCCGTGTAGGCTGCCCAATCGTGTTGGGCGATGAGGTCGATGTGAAGCCTGAATGCGCCGAGTGGAGCAAGCACGTCGTCCAGCGCTTGATCGATGCCGACCCCGCGTTGGTGGTGTCCACCTCCACCCGCCCCGGACAGCCGTTCGGCCACGGCCCCGACGCCGTCCCTCCAGGATACAAAGCCTTCTGGGATGAGCTGGCCAAGCACGAGATTCCCTTCGTAGGTTTCCGCGACAATCCGTGGGGCTTTGACGATGAAGGCAATGGCCGCGAATTTGACGAGTGCTACGTCGCAACCAAGGACTCCCTGGGCTGTGGCATGCGCTTCGAAGAGGTCTACGAGAGCTACGACCCCGCCGCTACAGTTCTCTCCCAGTACAAAAACATGCTGGCTGTTGACACCTCCAAGTGGTTTTGCAATGACGCTGGCGACTGCCCCGTTGTCATCGGCAACGTGATGGTCTACCGCGATATGCACCACTTCACTAAGGCCTTCGCCGATTCCATGATTCCGCTCATCCGGGACATCATCACGCCCATTCTCAACGGTGAAACGGTTCAGCAGGAGGCCCCGGAGATGCCCACGCAGGCCGCTGCGGCCGACACCACCACCGCGGCGCCACCTGCCCCGACCCCGCCGCGGCCAGTCCCCTACCCGATGTATCCGGCGGGCCAGGCAATCTAAGTCAAGCCCGCATACGCACACGGCCCGTGGAGTTTCTCTCCACGGGCCGCTATCGTTCGGACGTTATTTCTTTTTTCCTTGACCGAAGTCAAGGTTGTTGAGGTCGATATTCTCCATGCCCTTCGGCATCTTCATATCACCAAGACCCGGCATTCCGCCGCCCCCCATCTGCTCTTGCATCTTCTGCAGCTCCTCCATGGACGGCATGCCGCCACCCATGCCCGGCATTCCCGGCATACCGCCACCGCCGCCGCGACGCTTCGGCGGCTTGCGCTTGCCGTTCTTGCCCTTGCGGCCCTTGGGCTTCTTCTTTGTTGCCGAGCGGCCACCGCCCATGCCCGGCATGCCAAAGCGGCCCGCCATCTGGCCCATCATCTTCTTGGCTTCAGTAAAGCGCTCGATGAGCTGGTTGACGTCGGAGACGGAGACACCGGAACCGTTAGCGATACGCTTGCGACGCGAAGCGTTGAGAATCTTCGGGTCTTCGCGCTCCTGTGGGGTCATACCACGAATGATGGCTTGAATGCGGTCGAGCTGCTTCTCATCGACCATATCGGCAATCTGGTTCATCTTGTTGCCGCCCGGCATCATCTTGAGCAGGTTGCCCATTGGGCCCAGGTTACGAACCATGAGCATCATGTCCAAGAAGTCATTGAGCGTCATGTCGCCCGAGCCCATCTTCTTGGCGGCTTCTTCCGCCTTGGACTGATCCAGCTTGGACTCCGCCTGCTCAATGAGTGTCAGGAGGTCACCCATGCCCAGGATGCGCGAGGACATGCGCTCCGGGTGGAAGACATCGAAATCCTCGAGCTTTTCACCGGTGGAGGCGAACATGATGGGCTTGCCCGTGACCTCACGGATGGACAGCGCTGCACCACCACGGGCATCACCGTCCAGCTTGGTGAGGACGACACCGGTGAAGTCCACGCCATCACGGAAGGCCTCGGCGGTCTGGACGGCGTCCTGACCAATCATGGAATCGATGACGAAGAGGACTTCGTCGGGGTTGACGGCGTCACGAATATTGCGCGCCTGCGTCATCAAGGTTTCGTCGATGCCGAGGCGGCCGGCGGTATCGATGATGACGATGTCGTGTTGCGTGCGCTTGGCCTCTTCGATGCCGCGCTTGGCGACGTCCACCGGATCACCATGCGAGGTACCCATCTCGTGTTCGAGGGAGTCCAGAGAGGTGCCCGGGTCCGGAGCGAAGACGTCGACGCCGGCGCGCTCACCGACGATCTGCAGCTGCTGCACGGCGCCTGGGCGCTGGAGGTCACAGGCGACGAGCATCGGGGCATGCCCCTTGGAAGCAAGGTGCTTCGAAAGCTTACCGGCGAGGGTGGTTTTACCAGCACCCTGGAGACCCGCAAGCATGATGACGGTCGGCGGGTTCTTCGCCAAGTTGAGGCGGCGGGTTTCACCACCGAGGATCTCAATGAGTTCCTCGTTGACAATCTTGACGACCTGCTGCGCCGGGTTGAGTGCCTCGGACACCTCTGCGCCGGCGGCACGTTCCTTGATGCGCTTGATGAAGCCGCGCACGACGGTGAGCGAGACATCGGCTTCGAGCAGCGCAAGGCGGATCTCGCGCGCGGTGGCATTGATGTCCGCTTCGGTCAGCTTGCCCTTGCCGCGCAGGCCTGACAGGGCTGATTGCAAGCGGTCAGACAAAGACTCAAACACGTCGGAGTGCTCCCTCAACTATCGTCGATAATTTTTAACTCCCCCAGCTTAGCCGTTGACCAGTGCTTGGGTCACATTCCGGACCAGCGCCGCGCGGGGAATCTCTCCGTGTGGGAGAGCATGGAGCACCATCGTCGCACCCGGGGTACTCGTTGAGAGCCACTCGCAGTCCGGCAGCAGTGCCAGCACATGCCCCAATGTTCCGGTGTAGTCGTCGATGCGGATTTCAAAGATTCCCCCGGTCCACATGGCCGTCGCAGGCCCCGGCACAAAGGGCGGCAGCACTGTGTAGGTTCCGGATTTATAGGACTGGATAAGGTGTTCCTCCGCCGTTTCCATGTCAATGGTGCCGTGCAAGGCGCGGACGTCGAATTCGCCAGCGTAGCCTTCGCCGGTGCGGACGAGGCGCGAAGAAACAATGAACCAGCCCAAGGCAGCGATGAGCGCCAGGGGACGCACGGCTTCACGTTGGTAACTGCCGCGCCACACCACGGTGAACGTGTCCTTGTCGGGGTTGTGACGCAGCCCTATCTCACGGTCAACCGACACCAACGGCTTCGTGGGGCGCAGATCATTCAGCTGTGCAAAGGCACGGCCACTGACTGCATCAATGCCGCGGTCAAGACGCCGGTTCCACACGCCTGGTCCGGTCGATTCCGCATCAGCTTTAGCCAAAACAACGAGAAGGGCGAGGGTGAGGTAGTCGTATCGAACTGCTTCCAGGAGTTCGTCTCGGGCGGCGTCGGAAAGCGGGTCCGTGCGCGACACGATCCGAGCGAGCGTCGTGTGTTCAGCGACGACGGTCTTCACGCGAGATCGATCCGCTAGGCCAAGGCGCATCTTCGCTGCTGCCCGGGCAACCATCTCCGCTCCCACCAGCTCGTGCGGGCGCCCATAGCCCTTGCCGATGTCATGGTAGAGCCCCGCCAACAGCAATAAATCTGGCCGCGCCACGGACGTGCGGGCGTTAGCGCACCGCGCGACCGTGAGGATTGAGTGATAATCCACGGTGTGCGCATGAGTGCGCTCGCGCGGCAAGAGTCCACGGATGTGTGACCACTCCGGGACGATGCGCTCCCACAGGCCATGAGTCTCCATCTCCTGAATAAGGCGTGGTGTGTGGACCGGTGAGGACAGAAGGGCGAAGAAGGAGTCGGTAGCCGCAGCCGTCCAGCGATCCGGAAGATCGGGCACCTCGCGCAATTGTTCCCACACTTTGGGGGCAACCGTTCGGCCGGAACGCGCCGCGGCAGCGGCCACACGCAGTAGTAGCCAGGGCTCGGTCAGATCCGCCGTCCGTGCCAGATGAATCTCGCCGTCCACATCGACAACGCCGATATCCAATGGTTTCCGGGAACGCGTGGCGCTGCGTTTGGCCACAAGCCCGCGAGCCGTCGCCAACGCCCGCTCCATCGCCTTATCCACCGCCGCTGCGGCTGTGACCACCGCCGACGACAGCTCATAGCGGTCAGCAAAGCCAAGCTCGTGGGCTATCTCCGCTGCAAACTCTGGATCCAGGACATCGCGGTGGCGGCGCGCGGTGACGTGGAGGAGCGTGCGGACGTCGAGAAGCAATGCTCGCTCCTTCTCAAGCCTTGGGGCGTCCGCAAGGTTTCCCAAGGCCAGCGCACGAATGAACTGGATATCGCGCAGGCCCCCGCGCCCATTTTTGATATCCGGATGAGTCATGGTGGCAAGGGTTCCAGAGCGGCGCCAGCGGGCAATCGCAATATCGACGAAGTCATCGAAATTGCCCTGGAGGAGGCGGCGCCAGGTGGCATAGACCTGCGCACGGGTGGAATCAACCAGCTGCTTATCGCCCGCAACGTACGATAGGTCAAGCTGGGCAAAGCCCGCGGCTGGGTCTGATCCGGCGATAGCGGCGAATTCACTCGGAGTGCGCACCGCATAATCCAGGCGATACTTGGCATCCCAGATGGGATACCAGACCTCCGACACCACATCCTCGGACAGCGTTGTTCCTTCGGGGTGCAGGAGGATGAGATCGAGATCAGAAAAAGGGGTCATGGCGCGGCGGGCAAAGGAGCCCGTAGCGGCGAGGGCACAGCCGGGCGGCACAACCAGAGACTGCGTGAGACGATCGGCCGCCGCGCAGGCCTCCTCGCGCAGCTCGGCGGCAGTAAGCAAGCGCTTAAAGGGCGGCGTCGCCACGCTCGCCGGTACGAACGCGGATCACGTCCTCAACCGGTGTGATCCAGATCTTGCCATCGCCGATTTTTCCGGTATAAGCAGCGTCGACCACCGCAGCCAGGATCTCCTCCACCTGCTCGTCGGAGGTGACGATTTCCAGTTTGACCTTGGGTACAAAGTCGGTTGCGTACTCAGCGCCGCGGTAGACCTCGCTGTGGCCGCGCTGCTGGCCAAAGCCCTGAGTCTCGGTGACTGTGAGTCCGTGGACATTATGTTGTTCCAAGGCCTCGCGGATATCCGGCAGAGTAAACGGCTTGACGATGGCAGTGATGAGCTTCATGAGGTTAATCCTATCCTGTCTACACGTCCTCGTCGGTGCCCTCGACGGTATCTGCGCGCTGATGCATGCGCTTGGCGTATTTCACGTCCGTGACCGTCACACCGTAAATGGAGCGGCCCATGTAGAACGAGCCGACCGAACCAATGATCCACACGCCAAAGCAGGCAATGAGGACACGGACAAGCGACCACAGGGAGAAACCAGTCTCAGCGAAATCCACGACGAGTTTGGCCACGAGCAGCAGCGGTACGGCCAGCCCCACGGTCGGTCCAAGCAAGTTGACTCGGGTGAGGGCGTCAGGGGCGCGCCACAGTGCGACAACCGTTGCGATGACGAGAATCGTCGCGAGAATCAACAGAATGCTGGCGATGATTTCGGCAATGGTCATGATCTACCTCCTGCCCTTCGAAATGATGCGGGCCATCGACAACGTTGGCAGCACGCCGGCGGCAATGCCCGCCAACATGGCGATGTCGTACACAATGGATGCATTGTTCGTCATGGCCCAAGAAAAGTACATGCACATCATGCCGTAAAAGACCATATCGCTCATCACGGTTCGTGTGAGCTCATCGCGGGAACGCAACGCCAACCCGAGGGCTGCGCACACGCAGGCTCCCATGATGAAAACGCACACGAAGACGACCCAATTGAAGGCGCTCCACGAGGCAAAATCAATCATTTCTTGTCATCCTTTCGGGCCTTGGTTGGCACGGCGTGGCGCAGCGGCCACACGGAATATTTTTCAACCTCGTCAGCGGCCAACGGGGTGTCATCCGTCTGTGCAATGTCCGGGGCACGCATGTGACGGCCCAAGGTATCGAGGGTGTACTCGTAGAAGGTCGGAGCCAGCTCCGTCGTGGGACCCTGTCCCGGCACACCATAGTCAGTGCCTTTCACATGTGGGGCAAGGCGCTCTTCCATATCGGCAAGGTCCGCCACGATGCTCGCGGGATCATCACCCATCACGGCTTGGACAAGGACGATGCGCGGCAGGCCCTCCCTGACCGGCTCGCGGAGTCCCAGGGAGAGGGTCCCCGGCGTGGCGGTAATCGAGGAGGTAAACCAGAAGATCTCCCAAGCACTCGTCACGCGCAACGGATAGCGCACGACGACGGGGTGATAGTTGTTCTTTGGTTTAAAGGACTCCATGGCGAGCGAGAAGCCAGCCACGAAGATTTCCTTGATCAACCAGAACGCGTAAATTACTGAGTTCACGGCGGTCTTCATTTAACGGCCCTCCTGGATGGAGTCGATATCGGGTAGGGCTACGGGTTCATCACCCAGCACTGCGTGGGAATAGGCCTCCGTGTCCAGCAGGTCCGCCGAAGCCCCCATGGTGACCTCGATGAGAGGACCCGACAGAAGGAACATGGTCAGCGAACCCAGGATAAGGGCTGCCGAGGGCGCCATGAGTTTCTTGCGGATAACCAGCTCCTTGGGCACTTTCTCCTTCGGCAGGTCCTTGCCCCAGAAGACACGGCGCCAGACGCGCAGCATCGACAGGAAGGCAGCGAAGGACGCAATGATGATGACCGCGATGACGGTCCACGCCCATCCCCCGCCAGTGCGGGCAATCTCGGCCACGATGAGAACCTTGCCCCACATGCCGGAGAACGGTGGGAATCCGACAACGGAGAAGGCACCGGCGGCAAAAATCCAGGCGATGATGGGATCTCGGCGCGCCAAGCCGGACAGCTTGTTGAGACGGCCCGTGCCGTAGGTCTCCTCGATGGCACCCGAGGCCAGGATGAGCGAACCCACCGTCAGCATGTGGTGAATCGTATAGAGAATACCGGCGGCGAGAGCACGCTGCGCGTCGTGCGTGGTGAAGGCCATCATCACGAGAATGAAGGGCATGCCGTTGAGCATCTGGTAGCCCAGGACACGGCGGATGGAGTTCTCTGCCAGACCGCCGAAGGAGCCGACAATCATCGAAATGATCATGACCACAATAATGAGGGTGCCCCAGCGCTCGTCCATATCGAACAGCTGAACCCACAGGCGGTAGAGCATGTACACCGCCACCTTGGTGTGCAGGCCGGAGAAGAGGCCCATGACGGCAGCCGACGTGCCTGGGTAGGTGCGTGGCAGCCAGGACTGGACGGGGAAGACACCAGCCTTGGCTGCAATAGCAATGACAATGATGCCGGCCGCCACGGTCACTGGGCCGTTGCCAGCCGCCGCGCCCTTGAGCGCGCCAAGGTTGACCACACCCGTCACCGAATAGATGTAGCCCACACCGACAACGAGCAGCGTCGACGCAAACAGGTTCACCAACACGAAAGCGCGGCCTGCTGCCAAGCGCGACCACGTTCCGGACATGGTGATAAGGCCATAGGACGGCAGCAGCATGACCTCAATGAACACGAAGAAGTTAAAGAGATCAGCGGTCAACAGGGCTCCGCACACACCGGTAATCAAGATGAGCGTCAGCGAGGGATAGTAGCGAGACTTCGTCTCACCGCCGACGATGGCAAACCAGTTGGCCCCGAAGGCGACGATCATCGTCGTGATGAGCATCAGTGCCGAGAAGGTATCTGCCGCGAAGGCGATACCCGCGTTGCCCACGTAGTTACCCACGCTGTGCGCCACCACGCCGTTGTTCATGGTGTAGAGCAGCAGCGCAAAGGAAGCGAAAATTCCCACGCCCGGAACGATGAGCATGATGGCATCACGCACGCGGTGCCACGGAGCAAGGAGCGCCAGCGCCGCCGATACGAGGGGAACCGCCGGGAAGAGCGGGAGGAGGGCGCTTACGGTGTCATACATCTAGTTGTCCTCCCCGTGTTCGAGTTCCTTCAAACGATCCATCTTGTTAGCCGAGCGCTCCAGAATGTCACGATTCTGCGTGTCACGGCCCAACGTGGAGAAGGCATGGTCAATGGTGTTATCGTCCACCGGCTCGACCACGTCCGTGTCGTCATTGGCGCCCATGGCCGCCAAAGTCAACAGGATGGTCGAGGTCGCCATAGAAATAACAACCGCGGTCAGGACGAAAGCCTGTGGAAGCGGATCTGCCATCTGGTCCATCGGAACCTGCGATGGGAAAGATTCCCCGCGGTAGGAGTACACACCTGTCGCCAACAACATGAGGTTGGCGCCGTGGCCAAAGGCCATCATGCCCAACACAATGTGGACAAGGCTGCGCTGTTGAATGAGGTAGACGGCACTGCCAATAAGCAGCGCGATGGTCAGGGCGAGGATCATGAGTTCTTCTCCTCTTCATCCGGAGTGAAGTGAGGCGAGGACACGCGCTGGCGCGCCTGGGCGTCGTTCAGCAGTGCCTCCGGGTCGGAGGACGGGTTGATGGATTCGGGGTAAGGATCGTCGACGTCGTCAAGCACCACGCGTGGCGTATTCGGCAGCGCCGAATCATCATCGTGAACCCACGGCAAGTAGTCGCGCTCGGTACCTGGACGGAGGTAGCCACCCAAGGCGTTGATGGCCATGCTGAGCATGCCCAGAACAGCGAGGTAAATACCGAGGTCGAAAATGAGTGAGGTGGTCCAATGCTGTCCCAGGGCGTGGCCGTGGATCGCGGTAAGGAAGCCACCATCGTTGTGGGAGGTCGGGATGTAGCCGATGAAGCCCGCCGTCAGCGCAACGATAATGCCGATGCCAGTGAGGTGAATCGGAGTCATGCGGCCAAAGACGATCTCATCCGTACCTCGCGAGAGGTACGTCAGGCCAATAGCCGCACCCATGATAAGAGCTGCCGGGAAGCCACCACCGGTGGCCTGGTGACCGCGGTAGAAAACAATCACCGACAGGACCACCAGAATCGGGATGGTCACCGCGATGCCCTTGCGCAGCGGCACGGAGTTCAGCTGTGACTGGCCAAACGGTGCTGGGCGGGTACCCGAGGTGAATGGGAAGCGCGGCAGCGTCGAGGTCACCGCCGCGATAACGACGGCAGCCATACCAAGCACGGACAGCTCACCCAACGTATCGAGTGCACGGAACTCAACGATGATGGTGGCCACCACGTTGTCGCCACCAGTAATGTCCGGAGCGTTGTTGAGGTACCACATGGCCAAGTCGGAACGCTCGTGGCGGCCCATCAGTGCCCACACGCCGAGGAAAGCCGCGGCACCCGCCAGCACCGAGATAACGATGGCACCCGTCTGGCGGCCCTTGTGGGACACTTGGTGGAATTTCTCCGGCAGGTAGCGGAGCACCATCATCATGACAATGACGGAGAGCGCCTCAACCGTGAACTGGGTCAAAGCGACGTCGGGAGCACCCAGCAGGAACATCTGCAGGGTCACACCGGTACCGGCGGTACCAATCATGACCGCGCCCGTCAGGCGATTCTTCGTACGCACCAGCCCAAACATGGACAGGGCGACGATGCCCAGCGGGAGCAGATCCCACGGATTATCAAGCCCCTCAACGCGCGGGTTAAGGGCAACTCCATCGATGCCGTCGGATACCAGCGTGGCGCCTGTCAGCAAGATGATGAGGAAGACGATCGGCAGGATGAAGAGCGTCGGGTTGTGTGTGTCAGACATGCGGCCAACAAAGCGACCGAACTTGGTGCACACATCCTGAATCCACTTGAGGACATCGTTACCGGTGCGTGGCAGGAACTCGCGCTCCTCCATCCCAGTCCACAGCGGCTTGCGGAAAAGAACGCCTACGACGCCGGCGATAAGCACGAGAACCGAAATCACGAAAGGAACGTTCAGACCGTGCCACAGTGCCAGATGCGTGTGTGCTTCCATGCCGACAGCTGCAACGACGTCATCGAGCGGGCCGTCCAGAACTCCCATGAAGAAAACGACAGGCACGGACATGACACCGGGCAAGGCCGCCGGCAACCATAGGCGAACCGGCGCCTCGTGTGTCGAGGACATGTCACGGGGACCGTCGAAGAAGGCGCCAAAGACAATTTTGGCCGAGTAGGTGAACGTAAAGAAGGCACCGATACCGGCGACAATCAGCAAGACAATCTGGCCCGCCGATCCAATGGGTGCGTCCTCAAAGGCGGTGAGCATACCCTCCTTGGACACGAAGCCGAAGAGCGGCGGCACCGCGGCCATGGAGGCAGCACCAATGAGCATGGAGCCAAAGGTCCATGGCATCTTATTCCACAGCACGCCAAGACGGCGGATGTCACGGGAGCCAGCCTCGTGATCAATCACGCCAATGAGCATGAAAATGGAGGACTTAAACAGGGCGTGCGCCAAGGTGTGAACCAGTGCCGCGGCAATGGCAAAGGGAGTGCCCACACCAATAGTGGCCACAATCCACCCCAGGTGAGACACCGTGGAATACGCCGTGAGCTTCTTGAGGTCGGTCTTCTGTACGGCGAACACAGCCGACATGACGGCAGTTCCCATACCGGCGACGATGAGCAGCCAGTTCCAGGCAGCCACGTCATGGAAGATGGTAGAGAAGCGAATGAGCAGGTAGACACCAGCCTTGACGACGGCCGCCGCATGCAGGAAGGCAGACACCGGCGTCGCCGCAGCCATGGCCTCAGGCAGCCAGAAGTGGAACGGGAACTGTGCCGACTTGGTGAAGGCCGAAAGCGCGATGAGCACGGCCACACCAGTGGTCAGGCCAGGGCGCTGGGCCCAGACATCGGAGGCCAGAATGCCCTCAAGGTTCGTGGTCCCCGCTGCCGTTGCAGCAATAGCCACACCGGACAGCAGCGTCAGGCCACCGACAAAGGTGAGAATCAGCGTGCGCTGCGAACCCGCCTCGCCCGATTTACCGCTGCGCGCAATGAGCATGAAGGACGCCAGCGAGACAAGCTCCCAGGCAAGGAAGAGCACGACGACGTCGTTAGCCAGCACCAGCAGCAAGATAGACAGCGTGAACGCCGTCATCAGCACGTAGAAACTGACGTTTCCTTTGCCTTTGGGCAGATAGGCTGCGGAATAGCTAAACACCACCGCGCCAATGACGAGTGCCAGCATGGCGAAGAAAATACCCAGTGCATCGCCACGGAAGGCGAGGTTGACGTCAACACCAGGCGCGACGACATCGCGAACCCAGGTCACGGAGTAGGACAGTTCTTCGCCGCGGGCAAGGGCAGGAAATTCTCTCGCTAACAGTGCCGCTGCGATAATAAAAATGCCGGCTAACGGATAGCCGGCTGCGCGATCAGCAACTTTGACAGCTACTGGTGCAAGCGCCACTGCGACAGCTGCGAGGATTAGGACATACAAGAGTGTCACGAAAGAGTAGCCTCACGAACCGTTGTTAGGGCTGTTAATTCAGCCTCACATAGACAGGACTGTCCCAGACTACCATTGTGACCTCCCCCTAAGCACATTCTTTATGATCAAAAAAGACCGTAGCACCTCCGCACGAAAGCACTACGGTCACTGAAGAGATAGAGGAATAGATTAAGCAGAAAATCCGCCTGAATCTTTTTCTATTTTTCGCCCAGCAGGGCGTCCACAAATCCCTCAATTTCGAACGGGGCGAGGTCGTCGGCGCCCTCGCCAAGGCCCACGAGCTTCACCGGCACACCAAGTTCTTCCTGAACTTGGAAGACAATGCCGCCCTTGGCGGTGCCATCAAGCTTGGTGAGGACGACGCCGGTGATGTCCACGACGTCGCGGAAGATACGCGCCTGGGTCAGACCGTTCTGCCCCACGGTGGCGTCGAGCACGAGAAGAACCTCATCGACTTCAGTCTTCTTCTCTACCACACGCTTGACCTTGCCCAGCTGGTCCATGAGGTCAACGGAGGTGTGCAGGCGGCCAGCAGTATCGACGAGGACTACGTCCACGCCTTGGTCCACACCAGCTGCCACGGCATCGAACGCGACGGAGGCTGGGTCTGCGCCTTCCTTGCCGCGTACGGTAGTGGCACCTACGCGGCGGCCCCAGGTCTCCAGCTGGTCTGCGGCGGCAGCACGGAAAGTATCGGCAGCGCCGAGCAGCACGTTGTGGCCCATCGACACAAGTACACGAGCCAACTTGCCGGTCGTTGTTGTCTTACCGGTGCCGTTAACACCGACGACCATGATGACCGCCGGCTTGCCCTCGTTCGGCATGGCCTTGATGGAGCGATCCATCTCCGGGTGGCCGACCTCGATGAGAGCTTCACGCAGCATGGCGCGTGCTTCGTCCTCGGAGCTCACACCGCGCTCGGCAATCTTCTCGCGCAGGGAGTCAGTGACCTGCATCGTTGCCTTGGTTCCCAGATCCGCCATGATGAGGGTGTCTTCGATGTCCTCCCAGGCATCATCGTCCAAGTCACCAGCGGAGAGAATTCCCATAAGACCTTGTCCGATGGCGTTCTGCGAACGCGAGAGGCGGCCACGCAACTTGCCCAGACGGCCAGCTGCCGGCGCAATGTCGTCCTGTGGTTGTGCCGGGGCCTGAACTACCTCGGCGTCTTCGGAGACCTCGAGCTCGTCCGGCTCAGCCTCAAGCGCCGCGCTTGCCGACGCCGCCTGGGCCTCCGCCGCTGCGGCTGCCTCTTCAGCCTCTGTGTCTGCCTCTGCAGTGGAATCGGCAGCGGGAGTCTCTTCACGGAGGTCCTCCACGACCGGTTCCGTAGCTGGGGACTCTGCGACAGGCTCGTCAAGTACTGGCTCATCGGCGGTCGTGTCTGCCTCGGCATCAACCTCGGGCGCGTTAGCTTCGCGCTCCTCCATCTCAGCGGCAACGACACCCGGAACCGTGGCACCTGCGGCCGCAGCGGTTGCAGCACCCGAAGCGACAGCACCCGCGGTGGAGTCCTCCTCCTCAGTGGGCTCAGCCACTGGCTCAGATTTCTTGGCAGGCTCCGACTTCGGGGCGGTCTCGGACTCCGCTGGCTTTACAGGCGTGGTTGGCTCAGCGGCGGCCGGCGCAGCAGATTCAGCTGACGTGGTAGGCGCGGTCTTCGGGGTCTTCTCGGTACCGGTGAGCTGATCGTTAGCCAGCTGCGTAGCATCACGCTGCTCCGGTTTCTGCGGCTGCTCCTGCTTCTGCGGCTGGCTAGCCTTGGGGGCAGTGGCAGGCTGCTTGGCAGCGCCGCCTCCGGCAGGGGCAAAGTTAAAGCCAGACTTGGCCTGGTAATTTCCAGACTTCTGCTGCTGAGTAAGCTCCTTCGGCTCCTCAACGGGCTTGTCAAAAGAAACCTTCTTCGACTCGCCTCGCTTCTTGCCCAGCACAACGAGCACGATGACTAGCAGGACTAGAACGATGACTGCTAACGCAATCCACAGATAAGTATTCATGCCCTCTATAGTGCCAGGCTTACCCGTGACAGGCACCACGAGCCGGGAAACCGAGGTTAACGCGGGGCATCAACGCCCAGGCGCGTGGCGTCCTCAGCGGCCTGGGCCGTGCCGGGAGCCTCACCGGCGCGACTCATGCGCTGTGAAATGACGCGCGTGACGCCGTCGCCGCGCATGGTGACGCCATAAAGAACGTTCGCCACATCCATCGTCGGCTTCTGGTGGGTAATGACGATGAGCTGCGAGTCCTTGCGCAGTTCTTCGAAGAGGGCGATGAGGCGGCGCAGGTTGACGTCGTCAAGCGCGGCCTCCACCTCATCCATGACATAAAACGGTGAGGGGCGCGCACGGAAGATGGCCACCAGCATGGCTAGCGCAGTCAGGGACTTCTCACCACCTGAGAGCAAGGTCAGGCGCTTGACCTTCTTGCCTGGCGGGCGGGCCTCCACCTCGATGCCGGTGGCCAGCATGTCATCGGGCTCCGTAAGAATGAGGCGGCCCTCACCACCTGGGAAGAGAGTCTGGAAAACCTTGGGAAACTCCGCTTCCACGTCATGCCAGGCGTCAGTAAACAGCTGCAGAATCTGCGCGTCAACGTCCTCGATGACACCGGTGAGGTCCTTGCGGGCTTGGATAACATCATCAAGCTGTGTCGACAGGAAGGTATAGCGCTCCTCCAACGCCTTGTACTCCTCCAGTGCCAAGGGGTTGACTTTACCCAAGGAGTTGAGGTCCTTCTCTGCTTGTTTGAGACGAGCCGTTTCCTCCGAGCGGTCGAAATCCTCGCCCGGGGTGTAATCCTTCAAAAGATCCGGAATCGCGATGCCGAGCTGCTCCACAATCTTGGCTTCGGCCTCATCGACACGAACCTGCGCCTGGCTGCGGGCAATCTCCGAGTTGTGTGCGGAATCCGTCAGCCGATCCAGCTGCTGGCGGGTGGCAGAGACCGCCTGTTTCGCCGTCTGGGCACGGCCCTGCAGCACTCCACGCTGGGTCACAAGTTCATCACGTTCCTCTGCGGCACGCTCCAAGGCATGGGTGACACGTGCGGCGAGGTCTTGGGCGTGCTTGTCCACAGCCCCCGCCAGTCGGGCCTGCGCCTGGCGGCGTGCCATCGCCTGATCATGGCGGGCTTTGGCTTGACGCTCATGCTGCGCTTGGCGGCGCAGTGCTTCTCCCCTACCCGCCGCTTGGCCGACCTTTTCCTCGGCACTGCGGGCGGCCAGTTGGGCCTCGACCTCCATAGCCTTGACCTGCTCAAGGGCACGTGAGGCCTCATCGCGCTCGACGGAGGAGGGCTCGTCGGCCTGTTCATCGGCGTCGACGCGGGAGAGGCGGTCGCGGGCCTCGTCCAACTCTTCGCGTAGGCGCACCAGCTGGATCTCGATGTCGGTGGCGTGGGCTGCGGCTTTCTCGTGCTCGGCCTTGTTGGCTTCGTATTGTTTAAGCAGGCGCTGGTGGTCGCGCTTCCAGGCCTCCACCTCATGGTCATGCTCGCGCAGAGCCGCCTTAGCGCTGGCGGCGGCCACGCGGGCATCGTCGGCGGCGAGCTTCGCGCCTTCCAGGGTTCCGGAGAGTTCCTCAAGCTCATGGGTCGCTGACTCAAGCTGGGCCTCGGCCTCAGAAATCTGGGCGCTGACCTCCACGGTTGAGGCGCTACCAGTGCCGGCTTCAACCCAGCCCTCACCCACGAGCAGGCCCTCCGGCGTCACCGCACGCAGGCGCGGATCCTCCGCAACGACGGCCCGGGCAGCGGCGAAGTCCTTGACGAGGACGACGTCGGACAGCAAACGCGTCAGCGCCGTCGACACCTCCGGAACGAGGACCAGGTGATCCAGTAACCACTCGGCCCCCTGCGGCAAATCCGCGTCGAGGCGCCAGCTTGTGCTGGGGTCGGCCATGGAGACGTCGACAAGCGGCGTGCGGCTTGCCTCCGCCACGTTAGCCACGATGTCCTCGCTCACCGCACCCGCCTGCGCCTCAGCAAAAGATCCCAAGGCCGCAGCAACGGCAGTCTCGTACCGTGTGGAGATGAAATCCGCTAGCGGCGAGAAACCCTCGCCCAAGTCGAGCGCTTCAGGAGTAGTCTGTCCGAGGGTATCGATGCGGGCGCGTAGCGAGTACACGGCACGCTCGCGCTCACGCTGGGCATCACGCAGTTGCTCAAGGCGCTTATCCGCAGCATCGGACTCGCTAGCCGCACGCACATGCGCTTCCTCGAGGGGCTCGCGCTCCGACGCCAGGGTACTGAGTTTGTCAGCAACCTCATCGGCTTCTGCTTGAGCGCCCCGCGTGCGGGCCTTGGTGCTGGTCAGGGTCTCTTCCTGACGGCCTAGCTCCGCCTCCGCGGCCACAACTTGGCCTGCCACCTTTTCTTCGGCAGCAATGAGGCGAACAACCCCCTCGCGGCGGTCAGCGATGGCGCGCAACTGCGCCATGTGTTCCTTATCAGCCTCTTCGAAGGCCTCACGGCGCTCGGCCACCTCTTCCCGAATCGATTCGAGGCGCTCCGCTGCCTCCTCCGCAGCGGCGAGGAGCTCGGCATGGGTATCGTCGGCGACCTGAGCCTTCGCCTCCAACTCATCCGGGTCCTGGCCGGCATATGCCACCTGCGCCCCCACGTTGCTGGCACGCTCCGCGGCAATGCGTTGCGTGGCGGAGATGCGCTCGGAGAGAGTCGACAAATCGAACCACAATTTCTGGGCAGCCTCCGCGCGCGGAGAGACATCCCCCAGTTCGGCGTCGATCTCGAGCTGGTTCTCGGTCGCTTCTTCGAGCTGAGCCGTGACCTCCTCGACCTGCTCAGCCAGGACCGCGGCGCGGCGTTCGGCATCCTCGAAGGTAGCGCGCACACGCACCACGCGGTCACCCGCAAGGCGCAAGCGGGCATCACGAAGGTCGGCCTGCACCGTAGCGGCTCGCTTCGCAGCCTCCGCCTGCCGCGCCAACGGTTTGAGCTGCTTACCTAGCTCATCGGTGAGATCCTGCAGGCGGTCAAGGTTTGCCTGCATACCGGTGAGCTTGCGCTGTGCCTTTTCTTTACGGCGGCGGTGCTTGAGCACACCCGCTGCTTCTTCGATGTAGGCGCGACGATCTTCCGGGCGGGATTCCAGGATTTCCGCGAGCTTTCCCTGGCCGACGATAATGTGCATCTCACGACCGATACCGGAATCGGAGAGCAGCTCCTGGATGTCCAAGAGGCGCGCTTTGGCGCCGTTGATCTCGTATTCGCTCGCACCATCGCGGAACATGCGGCGCGTGACGGATACTTCCGAGTATTCAATGGGCAAGGCTCCATCGGAGTTATCGATGGTGAGGGTAACCTCGGCGCGGCCTAAGGCCTTGCGGTCGCCGGCTCCGGCGAAGATGACGTCCTGCATCTTGCCGCCACGCAAGGTTTTCGCGCTGCCCTCACCCATGACCCAGGCCAGGGCATCAACGACATTGGACTTACCGGAGCCGTTCGGACCCACGACGGCGCAAATGCCGGGCTCGAACTTCAGGTTCGTCGCGGACGCAAAGGACTTAAAGCCTTTCAGCGTGAGCGATTTGAGGTGCATTCGGACTAGTTTAGCGCTCGATGAACCCGGTCTCGCCGCGTGGTTCAGCCCACTGCTCCACCACGGTGTCGACCACGCCCGGGCGGCGCGTGGTGGACGGTTCTTCACGCAGCAGCTCCAGCAGGCGTTCGCAGTCAGCGCGCGAGCCTTCAGCGACCACCTGGACGCGGCCGTCCTTCATATTCGTTGCATGACCGGCCAAGCCTAACTCAAGGGCGCGGGAGCGCGTCCACCAGCGAAAGCCCACGCCTTGGACCGAGCCGTGAACGAATGCAGTCAAGCGCTGCTCTGCCATTTAGTACTCCCTCAAGTTCGTGTGGTCACCAAGGTCGCGCTGGTGGCGAAGTTCGCGACGGTCTTCCAGGCTACGGCGGGTTACCGGGTCAGAACCATCCCAGCATTCGACGCCCTTCAATTCCGGCAGCATATCACGGTGAAATACCGGGTCAACGCCCTTGCGGCGCTGCTCGTTATAGTTCTTAAGCAGCTTGATTGCCACGCCCGAGAGCGGAACGATGGCGCAGATGTTGAGAAGAACCATGATGGCTGCGCCCGTATCGGCAAGGTCAAAGATGGTGCCCAGCGGAGCGACAGCGCCATAGAAAACAAACGCCAGCACGATGATGCGGAAGCCCCAGAGCACCCACTTCTTTTCCGAGAGGTACTCCACGTTGGATTCGGCAAGGTAATAGTTGCCCAAAATGGAGGAGAAAGCGAGGAAGAAGAGAATGAAGGTCACGAAGTGGATGCCCCACTCGCCTACTGTTCCTGCCAGAGCGTTCTGAGTCAGCGTCACGCCCTCGATGGCGTCCGAGCCAAAGGTCTCGAAATCAGTGCCCAACAGGATGATGAAAGCCGTGATGGAGCAAACCACGAGGGTGTCGAAGTAGACACCGAGGGTCTGAACCAGACCCTGCTTGACGGGGTGGGATACGGTGGCCGTTGCGGCAGCATTCGGGGCCGAGCCCTCCCCGGCCTCGTTGGAGAACAAGCCTCGCTGAATACCCTTAAGCATGGCCAAGCCCAAGGTGGCGCCGGCGGCCTCACGGAAGCCAAAGGCCGAGCCGATGATGGAGGCGATCATGTCCGGAACCTTGTCATAGTTCAGAGCCACGACGATGAAACCAACAATGAGGTACGCACCCGCCATGAACGGGACAATGAACTGGGTCATGGTGGCGATGCGCTGCACACCACCAATGATGATGGCACCTGACACGAGGACGATGGCAACACCTACACCCGCTTTGAAGACGGTGGAGTCCTGACCAAAGGAAGTTGCGAGGGAATCAGAGATGGCGTTGGTCTGGAAAGCGTTGTAGAACCAGCCGAAAGTAATGGCAATGGCCACGGAGAAGATGGTGGCCAGCGGTGTCCATCCCAGGCCACGGGACATGTAATAAGCGGGGCCGCCGCGGTAGGCATCACCTTCACGCACCTTCCACAGCTGCGCCAGGGTGGACTCCACGAACGCGGTGGCGCCACCGAGGATGGCGATGAGCCACATCCAGAACACCGCACCGGGGCCACCCACGGAAATGGCTACAGCCACACCAGCCACATTGCCGGTGCCCACACGAGATGCCGCAGAAATCGTGAAAGCTTTGAAGGCTGAGATACCGCCATAGTCAGCATCCGCATCCACACCGACGCCTTTGGGCTTCTCGACGACCGCCTTGAACATGTCCGGAAGCATTCGCACCTGCACCACGGCGGTACGGATGCCGAAGAACAGGCCAGCAGCGATGAGCAGCCACGGCAGGACATAAGACCAGAGGCTGTTATTAATGGCACCAATCACAGTGCTGAAAACTTCTTGCATGGGCCATAATCTTAATGGGTATGGCCACCATGAACCTACTTGCGCGCTCCCCTGCGCTGGCAGGATGGGCAATAATGGGTGCCACGCCCGCCCAGCACTGTCTTGACCAGCTCAGTTCCGCAGCGATCACAGGGTTCACCACCGCGCCCATAGACATGCAGCGAGCGATCAAAATATCCAGACTCGCCATTGACATTGACATAAAGGGCATCAAAGCTGGTGCCGCCGACCTCAAGCGCTGCACGCATGACATCCGCAGCAGCCTCCACAAGGGCCACCGCATCGCGTTGCCGCAGTGTGTTCGCCTTCTTCAGCGGGGAAATCCCCGCCGCCCACAGGGCCTCGTCGGCGTAAATATTGCCCACTCCGCTCACCACTGTTTGGTCTAGGAGTGCCACCTTCACCGCGGTCTTCTTGGCGCGGATGCGACGCGCGGCGGAGGTCACGTCAAAGCCAGGCTCGAGCGGATCGGACGCAATGTGCGCCATACTCAACCACGGAGCGAGACGCCAGTAACCGAAGGTGCGCTGGTCGACGAAGTTGATGGGGGTGGCGTCATCAAGCACAGCAGCGATACGTACGTGTGGGGAATCCACCGTGCCGATGCGTACTTGACCAGACATACCTAAGTGAATGAACAGCACATCGCGGGCCGGATCCGCTCGGTCCTCATCGGTGAATTCGAGCCACATGAACTTGCCGCGGCGCGCCACAGCGGCAATCCTCCGATCCTGTAGGAGCGCGGCGAGGGGCTCCTCCTGCCCACGATTCGCTCGTGGATGGAGAACCTCCACCGAGGCGAAACTGCGCCCAGCAAGATATGGCTCAAGTCCGCGGCGGACGGATTCGACTTCAGGAAGTTCGGGCATCTAGCTCTCTTTAGCTGCGGTTCCTTGAACCAGCAGCGGAGTTTCACGCAGCGCCTGGCAGGCTTCCTCAGCCGCCTGCTGCTCCGCCAGCTTCTTGTTGTGCCCCGTGCCGCGTCCCACAGTCAGACCAGCGACGGTGGCCACGGCGTTAAAGGTCTGATCATGCTCGGGACCGGTTGAGGTCGCCGAATACACCGGCATCGCAGCCTTGAGCTCCGCACACAGTTCCTGCAAGGTGGTCTTCCAGTCCATGTGACGGCCAGAGACCACGGCATTCTCAACCTTGGCCGCAAAGAGGTGCAGGATAACCCCGCGTGCCACCTCGAAGCCATGCTGGCGATAAATCGCTCCCAAGATGGCCTCGGTGGTATCAGCGAGGATGGAATCCTTGTCGCGACCACCGGTGGTCTGTTCGCCCTTGCCCAGCAGAATATGCTTGCCCAAATCAATCTCGCGGGCTACATCAGACAGGCCGTAGCGCGAGACGATGGAGGCGCGCATTTTAGAAATATCCGATTCAGGGCGCGACGGGTAGCGCTCGTACAGCTTCGCCGCGATGGACAGTCCCAGCACGGCATCCCCCAGAAACTCGAGGCGCTCGTTATTGGGAAGGTGACCATTCTCGTTGGCAAAGGAACGGTGCGTTAGCGCAAGGCACAGGTGCTCATCGTCGATGTCCACGCCCAATGCCTTGAGCAACGGGGTGTGGTCAACCTCTGCATAGGCAGCTGCACGTGCTTCCTCACCGGTGAGCTTCTTTTTCTTGCTCATAGGAACTTCTCCAGCCCAGACCAGCGCGGATCCACGCGCTCTTCCTCTCCGGAGACTCCGGTGGTCACGCCTTCCGGAGTCGCGGCTTCGCAACCCCCCTCACACGTCGGGGCAAAAGGAAGCGTGAGCCCAGCCTCATCGATGACGGTCTGCAGAAGATCTAAGACTCCGTCCTTGATCTCTGGCACCTCATCACCGGAGCCTTGATCCTCATCCTCCTCCTCGTCCCCGCTGATGAAGGACTCGTCGGCAGCGAAAACCTGCGAGACGTGTAGGTCCAGCTCTGGGTGAAGCTCCTCCAGGCAGCGCGCGCATTCGCCGCTCAGCGTTCCGGTAACGTCCGCATCCACCAGCACACCCGAGCCCAGCGGCGTCAGAGTAGCGTCTACTGTTAGCTCGTTGCCTTGCGGGATAGCGATCATTTCCACGCCGATGCGCTCTGGGGCTGGGCCCGTCTGAACGCGGTGCTCGGGCAGAGCCTCGGAGCCTTGGCTGCGCAGCAATTCCGTCACGTCGAACTTCAATGGTGAATTCATAGCGCCACCCAGCTTACCCTGTGTGCTCGTATCCCCCACTCCTAAGCTGCCTGGCAATGCTGCCAGCAAGCGCCCGAGACTGGCAGGAGTCTGAATGTTGGGACACAGACATGTAAAGAGTTGTCTATAGGACTCGCTAACGCGCTGCTCTGCCCCTACCGTTGAGTGACATGAGCTACACCGCCACTGACACGACTGCCCTAGCGTCCACGGCACGTGACCTCGCAGCGATGTACCCGCTACAGTGTCTCGTCCCAGCCCTGGCCTTGGTCACCATCGGTGTCGTTTGCCGTCGCACCGTGACCCGGCGCCGACCGAGCGTCTTCGGCCGCGACGGGCTACTCCTCCACCACGTGGCACCCATTGGCGTTCTCGCCGGCATCATGGTGGGCGCAGTAGCGCTCTTGCCCTTGCACTTTAGCTCTATCGTCATCATCTCCTCGGCATTGTTTTCCTTGTTCGCGGCCTTTATCGTCTGGGGCGCACGGGAATCCTTTTCCGCCGCTTTCCTCGTGATCGGTGTGATGATGCTCAGCGTTGGTGGGGTTGATCTCATGCTCGCCCGTGCCGGCGCACCGTGGGTGCCTACCTCCGATCCCCTCGCGTCGGGACTGGGCTTCGGAAGTATGTGGGTGCTCTACGCCCTCCCGGGTGTGGTCGCTGCGGGGATCGCCGCATCCTTGAGCACAATACCTGCTGCTGAGGCCGATCGGATCCACCGCGCTGAGGCCGCCCGTGAAGCCGCCAAAGCCTTCGAAACCTCGCGCCGCATCTCCCCTTCCGCTGCTTAAGCGGCACTGCTGCGGGGCCGAACGGCGTCGTGAGAGAACCCGATAATAGTGACAAGGGCTCGGCCCAACAGGGCCGGGCCGCGGTTTTCACACCGAAGGTTTAGTAGTCACGGGGCGCGCGCGGTGCGCGGCGTGGACGCGACTCGCGTTCCCAATTTTCGCCTCGGGACTCGGTACGAGCATCAGCACGTGCTTCGCCTCGCAGCTCACGTCCCTCAGCACGAGATTCACCGCGAGAGCGCACTCCGGCGCCGCGGCGCAGGGCGGAACGATCATTGTTAACCGTGCGCAAGAGGTCAGAGAGCGTGGTCTCGAACTCTCCCAGTTTGTCATCAACAAACTCATCGCACTCAGTGCGCAGACGGTTGGACTCAGAGTGCGCAGACTCCACGATGCGGTGTGCCTCGTCATCAGCGCGGCGCACAACCTCAGACTCGGAGACAAGGCGCTCCTGCTCTGCCTGACCGGCAGCAACCGCGCGCTGGTATTCCTCATCCGCCTGGGCACGCGTGCGTTCTGCATCGGCGCGGGCGTTGTCGACCAACGTGGTCGCTTCATCTTCAGCCTGGGCAACCATGGTGGTGGCGCGATGTTGAGCGTCAGCAAGCATGGCGTCTGAGTCCTCACGCGCACGCGTGACGGTGTCATCGGCCTCAGCGTTAGCCTCGGAAATGATCTGGTCTGCGCGCTCCTCTGCGCCGTGAAGGATTTCGTCCTGCTTATCCAAGACGTCCTGGGCATCATCCATTTCAACGGGAAGGGCGTTGCGAAGATCGTCGAGAAGCGCAAGCATCTCGTGACGCGGAACCATGCAATTAGAAGTCATGGGAACGGCATAGGCCTGTTCCAAGTTGCGAACAAGTTCATCGAGGGACTCAAAAACGCGGTACATGGCACCAGCCTAACCAAGCCGTTACGCAGCGCGTTGTATCCCACGCGGGTGTTGACAGCGAAAACCTCCCCAGCGCAACGTCGCGCCCTGGGGAGGCAGCCAAACAAGAAGGGCTACAAGAAGGGCTAGATAACACCCTGTGCCAGCATGGCGTCCGCTACCTTCTTGAATCCAGCAATGTTGGCACCCGCCACGTAGTCACCTTCAAGACCGTACTCCTTCGCGGTCTTGTCAATGTTGCGGAAGATGCTCGACATGATCTCGTGGAGACGCTTATCGGTGTACTCGAAGGTCCACGAGTCACGGGATGCGTTCTGCTGCATCTCCAATGCGGAGGTGGCCACGCCACCGGCGTTGGCAGCCTTGCCCGGCGCGAAGGCGATCTTCTCCTCCAGGAAGTAGTGAACCGCCTCCGGAGTGCACGGCATATTCGCACCCTCGGCAACGTAACGCACCTTGTTGTCCACCAGCAATCTAGCGTCATCACCATCGAGTTCGTTTTGGGTAGCACACGGCAGCGCAACATCGGCCTGAACCTCCCAGACATTGCCGCCCTCGTGGAACTCCACGCCCTGGCCGGCTTCCCCCGCATAGGTGGAGATACGCTCACGACGCACTTCCTTAATGTCCTTGAGCAGCTCCAGGTCCACACCATTCGGGGTGGTGATGTAGCCGGAGGAATCCGACATAGCCACAACCGTCCCGCCAAGTTGCTGAACCTTCTCCGCAGCGTAAATGGCCACGTTGCCCGAACCGGACACGATAACCTTGGCGCCGTCGAAGGATTCGCCATGAGCCTTCATCATCTCTGCGGTGAGGTAGACCAGACCGTAACCGGTAGCCTCAGTACGCACGAGCGAGCCACCCCAGGTCAAGCCTTTACCCGTCAAGACGCCGGACTCGTGCTTATTCTCCAAGCGGCGATACTGGCCAAAGAGGTAGCCAATTTCGCGGCCACCAACGCCAATGTCACCTGCCGGAACATCGCGGTACTCGCCGATGTGATTGTGCAACTCCGTCATGAAGGACTGGCAGAAGCGCATGACCTCAGCGTCTGACTTGCCCTTCGGGTCAAAGTCCGAGCCGCCCTTACCGCCGCCGATGGGCAGGCCGGTCAGAGAGTTCTTAAAGATCTGCTCGAAACCGAGGAACTTAATGATGCCCAGGTTGACGCTGGGGTGGAAGCGCAGGCCGCCCTTGTAGGGGCCAAGAGCAGAGTTGAACTGGACACGGAAGCCGCGGTTGACCTGGATTTCGCCATTGTCATCGACCCACGGGACACGGAAGATAAGCTGGCGCTCCGGTTCGCACAGGCGCTCAACCAGACCGTAGTCAGCGTAGTGCGGATCTTTGTTAAGAACGATCTTGAGGGAATCAAGGACTTCAGCTAGCGCCTGGTGAAACTCGGGTTCGCCCGCGTTGCGCTTGAGGAGCTTGCTGTAATAGTCAGAGATTTGCTGATCAATGGACATGGCAATCCTTCCATAGGGTGCCGACCTGAACGGTTAGCACTTCATCTAATGAACAGCCGTTAGTTTTCTATCATTCGACCTAAATTGCAACACGAAAATGCCGAGACATCCTTCACGCGCAGGTCAGCGACCTGAAAAAAGTTCGCCACACTAGGGCTCATATACTCGTGGGTATGCACATTCTCGTTGCCCCCGACTCTTTCAAAGGCACTGCCTCCGCCTCAGAAGCTGCTGCGGCGATGGCCCTTGGCGCCCGCCGCGCGTTGACAGCCTGCGACATCGCCGCCGAGGCCACTGTGACGACGCTTCCCATGGCGGATGGCGGTGAAGGTACTGCAGAAGTCCTTGCTAGCGCCGCCGTCGCGCGCCACGGCACCCCAGGCCAGACCATCACGCTGCCCACCACCGATGCAGTGGGGCGCTTGACGGAGGCAAGCTATCAACTGGTGGGTGAGGAAGCGTTTATCGATGTTGCTGCGGCTACCGGCCTTCCAGCCGTGGCCGACGCTCTCGACCCACTCCACGCAGATTCCTACGGCACCGGAGTGCTCATCGCCGATGCGGAGGCACGCGGTGCCACGCACATCGTGCTGGGCCTCGGCGGAAGCGCCAGCATTGACGGGGGCCTGGGAATCCTCGCAGCACTGGGAGCCGCCGCACACGACTCTCGCGGCTATGCGCTCCCCAAGGGCGGCGCCCCGCTGGTGAACCTGGACACCATCGACACGGCACAACTCAATATGAAAGCCGCCCTACTGGATTACACCTTGGTGGCGGATACCCGCGCAGTCCCCATTCAGGCAGCCACCATGTATGGCCCACAAAAGGGCGCCGAGGGCGAGCAGGTAGCCCTCCTTGCCGGCGCAATGCTGCAACTGTGCGAGGTAACTGGGACGGATGCGCACGCAGAATTCATGGGCGCTGCCGGCGGCATCCCCATCGCACTGAGCTGGCTCTCACGGACATTGTGGGGCACGGATGAGCACTGCTCGATCGTGCCGGGCGGGCACTACGTGGCCGATAAACTTGGACTCCCCGCGCGTCTGACCGAGACCGATCTGCTCATCACCGGTGAAGGCTGCTTCGATGAGCAATCCCTTACCGGCAAAGTGGTGGGCACTCTGGCGGAGCTAACGGCGGAGGGCACTGCGGGCTCCCCCACCCTCGGCGTCATTACGGGCTCCGCCACAGTTCCGACCCCAGAGGGAGCCCTACTTCACGAATTGGACAGTGACAGCCACAGTGAAGTCGCTGCGCAGATCAGTGCCGCCACTGAGAGACTCGTGACGGAATTTATTCAGAGCACTAAGGGTTAACCTGCACCGACCATGGGAAGATAGCTGGGCGCTCGTGCGCAGCCTCATCTTCAAGCAAGACGTGATCCTTGGGCAGCACCGAATGCGGAGTCAGAAGACGCGCAAGGACCATTGTCAGCTGGTTCACTGACCCCGTGACCCCCTCCACCGCAATCTCGTAGCGGTGCACATTCGCGCCCTCAAGATCGCGGTCCTCGTGCTCGTCACGGTAGGTCTGGCGCAGCTGCTCCTCCAGGCCCTCCACACACGGTGGGGAAGCCACACGGGTAACCTCGGCTGCGGTCAGCGAATTGTTATCCACCAGTTTCTGGGTAGCAGTGGTGAAGATCTCGGCAACGCGCTCGGCTTGGTCATCCGGCACCAGAACATCAAACTGAATCATTGGCATGAAGGTAATCCTACCCTAACTTAAAGGACAGTAAATATGGCAGATCCCACACTCGCGACACTTTTCAACTCCAGCGCCGTTGACCTCTCCTGGCAGCGCGCCTTCTACGAGGATCTCCATGCCCACCCGGAGCTGTCCCACGAGGAAGAGCGCACCGCGGGACGCATTCTGGAGAAGCTGGACGATTGTGATTGTGAGGTTGTGACCGGCATTGGTGGCCACGGTATTGTCGCCATTTTCCGCAATGGTGTGGGGCCGACGGCGCTCATGCGCGCCGACTTTGATGCACTGCCCGTGACGGAGGAAACCGGCGTGGACTTCGCTGCCACCAATGGCACGATGCATGCGTGCGGCCACGACGTCCACACCACGGCACTGTTGGGAGCCTGTGCGCTTCTCGACGTCCACCGCGACGCCTGGCAGGGCACCTTCCTAGCCCTGTTCCAACCGGCCGAGGAATCTTCCATGGGCGCGAAGTACATGATTGCGGATGGACTCACCGAGCGTGTGCCCACGCCGGATGTGTGCCTAGGCCAGCACGTCATGCCTGGCCCGGCCGGCCAGGTGCAGTCCACCGCCGGCCCTATCCTCGCCGGCTGTGATTCCCTGCGGATCCACATCACCGGCCGCTCTGCCCATGCTTCAATGCCCCACGAGTCCGTCGATCCGTCCTATGTCGCCGCCATGGTGGTCACGCGCCTCCAAGCCATCGTCGGACGCGAAGTGCCGCCCCACGACTTCTTCGTCATTTCCGTCGGCGAGCTGCATGCCGGCGATAAAAACAACATCATCCCCGGCAGCGCCGAGCTAGTTCTCAACACCCGCTACTACAAGCCGGAGTTGGCCGAACGTGTCTACGCCTCCCTCGAGCGCATGGTGCGTGCCGAATGCGAAGCCTCCGGCTGCCCGGCTGAGCCAACCTTCGAGTACTACGCCCATGGCGAAGTCACCGATAATGATCCTGGCGCCCACGAGACGGTGCGCGAGTGCTTTGATGAGGTCTTTGGCGAGCTCTCCGTCACCGCCCAGCCAGCCACGGTCTCAGAGGATTTCTGCTACCTCCCCCAGGCCTGGGGCGTGCCCTACTACTTCTGGTTTGTCGGCTCTACCCCGGACGAGCTCCTAGACAACCCTCCAGTCAACCACCAGTCCACCTTTCTGCCGGACTACGCCCCGACCATGGAGTCCGCAACTCGCGCCGCTGCGGCCGCAGTGCTCTCTTTCCTTGCTCGATAAAGCCACCTGAAAGATGGACCGCAGCAACACGCGCTGGAGGTCTGCGCGCCCAATCGGAACTAGTTAAGCTTGAAAGTGATCTTTTTCCGCATTTTTGAGCGAAACTTTAAGGAAACCCATGAGCCAGCACTCCGAATTTCAGACAATGGTTCCCGGGCACGTCCGCGCCGCCGCCGGCGTGACGCCGCCGACCGCTACCAACCGTAAATTCTGGTCCGGCCTATCGTCCGCAGTGATGGAGCAGATTGCCGATAACTGGGAAGCTACCCGAAGCGCCTACGCCGCCGCCCGTCAGCAGCACTATTTCTCCGCTGAGTTTCTGCAGGGCCGTGCGCTGCTCAACAACCTGACAAACGTGGGCCTCGTTGATGAGGCCCGCGCCGCCTCGAAGGCAGCGGGCCACGAGCTGGCTGATGTCCTCGAAGCTGAACACGACGCAGCCCTTGGCAACGGTGGTCTCGGCCGCTTGGCAGCCTGCTTCCTCGACTCCGCCGTCACCCAGGACTACCCGGTGACCGGCTACGGTCTGCTGTATCGCTACGGCCTGTTCCGTCAGTCTTTCGAGAATGGCTACCAGCGCGAAGAGCCGGACGCATGGATGGAGAATGGCTACGACTTCATCATCCGCCGCGCGTCCGAGCAGCGCCGCATCCACTTCGATGACATGGACGTGCGTGCAATTCCCTATGACATGCCGATTACCGGCTACGGCACCGATAACGTCGGCACCCTGCGCCTGTGGAAGTCCGAGCCGATCAACGAGTTCGACTATGATGCTTTCAATTCGCAGCGCTTCACCGAGGCCATCGTTGAACGCGAGCGCGTGATGGACATTTGCCGCGTGCTCTACCCCAATGACACCACCTACGAGGGCAAGGTTCTGCGCGTTCGTCAGCAGTACTTCTTCGTCTCCGCTTCGCTGCAGCAGATGATCGACAATTACATCGAGCACCACGGCGAGGACCTCACTGGATTTGCCAAATTCAACTGCATTCAGCTCAATGACACCCACCCGGTTCTCGCTATCCCGGAGCTGCTGCGCCTGCTTCTTGATGAACACGGCATGGGCTGGGATGAGGCCTGGAAGGTCGTTACTGAGACCTTCGCCTACACCAACCACACCGTCTTGGCAGAGGCTCTGGAGAGCTGGGAAGTATCCATCTTCCAGAAGCTCTTCTGGCGCATTTGGGAGCTCGTGGAGGAGATCGACCGCCGTTTCCGCCTTGACATGGCCGAGCGCGGCCTGGACCAGGGCCGCATTGATTACATGGCGCCCGTGTCGAACGGCCACGTTCACATGGCATGGATTGCCTGCTACGCGGCCTATTCCATCAACGGTGTTGCAGCCCTGCACACCGAAATCATTAAGGCTGACACGCTTTCCGAGTGGCACGAACTGTGGCCCGAAAAGTTCAACAACAAGACCAACGGTGTTACCCCTCGCCGCTGGCTGCGCATGTGCAACCCGCGTCTGGCGAACCTGCTCACTGAACAGGCAGGCTCCGATGCCTGGGTCACTGACCTCACAGAACTGGCTAAGCTCGCCCCGCTAGCAGAGGATGAAAAGGTTCTGCGCCAGCTCATCAACGTCAAGCGCGCGAACAAGCAGGACTTCGCCGCCTGGATTGAAGACCACCAAGGTTCCACCGTGGATCCGGATTCCATTTTCGATGTTCAGATTAAGCGCCTCCACGAGTACAAGCGCCAGCTCATGAACGCCCTGTACATCCTGGACCTCTACTTCCGCATCAAGATCGATGGCGAGACCGTGCCGAAGCGCACCTTCATTTTTGGCGCCAAGGCAGCTCCGGGTTATGTACGCGCAAAAGCCATCATTAAGCTCATCAACACCATCGGTGACCTAGTCAACAATGACCCGGCGACCAAGGACATCCTCAACGTTGTCTTCGTGGAGAACTACAATGTCTCCCCTGCCGAGCACATCATCCCGGCTGCCGATGTCTCCGAGCAGATTTCCGTCGCCGGTAAGGAAGCATCCGGCACCTCCAACATGAAGTTCATGATGAACGGTGCACTGACGCTGGGCACCATGGACGGCGCCAACGTGGAGATCGTCGAAGCCGTGGGCGAAGAAAACGCCTACATTTTCGGTGCCCGCAACGAGGACATCCCGCAGCTGCGCGCCGAGTACAACCCTGGCGAGCTCTACAACTCAGTACCGGGCCTGTCGCGCGTGTTGGATGCGCTTATCGACGGCACCCTGGGCCCCGAGAACAACGGCATGTTCGGTGACCTTCGCTCCTCGCTCCTCGATGGCTTCGGTGAGCATGCCCAGGACACGTACTACGTCCTCGGTGACTTCGCCGACTACCGCGAGACCCGTGACCGTATGGCCGCAGACTACGACGCGGACGAGATGGCGTGGGCCAAGAAGGCCTGGCTGAACATCTGTTACTCCGGTCGTTTCTCCTCTGACCGCACCATCGCGGACTACGCCAACGAGGTATGGAAGCTGGCACCGACCCCTATCGCCAGCCTCTAGTTCTGCACCACCACCCGGAACATCAAGGATGCTACAAACACAGCAATCCCACTGATGGCTCCCGGGTGGACATATAAAAGCACCACCGTCGTCCCAGTTCTAGGGCGCGACGGTGGTGCTTTTCTCTGCTGCGTAAGAAAGTGTGCTTACTGCTCGCGGAGAGTCTGACCCAGCTGGTGAACCTGGATCATGTTGGTATTGCCGGAGATTCCCGGAGGAGTACCAGCGATGACGACGATCATGTCGCCTTCCTTGTACTTGTCCATCCCCAGCAGTGACTGATCGATGGCTTCCATCATGTCATCGGTGGACTTCACCTCGGAGCTCAAGAAGGTCTCTGCGCCCCAAGTCAGGGCCAGCTGCGAACGTACCGCCGGGTGCGGGGTAAACGCCAGCAGCGGCAGCGAGGAGTGCAGACGAGCCACGCGCTTCGCGGTGTCACCGGAGGTGGTGAAGGCCACGATTGCCTTAGCGTTAAGACGCTCAGCAATGTCGCGTGCGGAGTAAGACACCACACCGCGCTTGGTACGTGGCACGTGGGTCAGCGGCGGAACCTTGCCGCCTTCCTCAGCGTTCGTGACGATCTTGGACATGGTGCGCACGACGTTCTGTGGGTCGATACCCACGGAGGTCTCACCGGAGAGCATGACGGCGTCAGCGCCATCGAGCACGGCGTTAGCAACGTCGGACGCCTCCGCACGAGTCGGACGCAGGTTGGAGATCATGGAATCCAACATCTGGGTGGCCACGATGACCGGCTTGGCGTTCTCACGCGCAATCTGGATAGCGCGCTTCTGGAAGAGCGGAACCTGCTCCAGCGGCACCTCAACACCAAGGTCACCGCGAGCAATCATAATGGCGTCGAATGCCAGCACGATGGATTCAAGGGCGTCGACAGCCTCGGGCTTTTCCAACTTGGCAATGACCGGAACGCGGCGGCCTTCCTCATCCATAATCTCGTGGACCTTGTCCACGTCTGCTGGGGAGCGAACGAAGGACAGAGCAATCATGTCCACACCAAGGTTCAGCGCGAAACGAAGGTCCGCGATGTCCTTTTCCGACAGAGCCGGCACGGAAATATCCATGCCTGGCAGGGAAACGCCCTTGTTGTTAGACACGGGACCACCTTCGGTGACCTCGCAGACTACGTCGTTGCCGTCTACTTCCTTGCACACGACGGCGACCTTGCCATCATCAATGAGCAGGCGGTCACCCGGCTTCGCATCCTGTGCCAGGTTCTTATACGTCGTGGATACGCGGTCGTGAGTTCCCTCAACATCCTCCACGGTGATGCGGACAGTTTCACCTTCCGCCCACATTTCCTCGCCATTAATAAATCGACCCAAACGGATCTTGGGGCCCTGGAGATCAGCGAGGACGCCAACAGCTTTGCCACTTTCATCAGTGGCCTCGCGGACCCAGCGGTAATTTGCTTCGTGGTCTGCATGCTCGCCGTGGGACATGTTAAGGCGCGCGACGTTCATGCCCGCATTCACCAAGCCAAGGATTCCCTCCTTGCTTGCCACGGCGGGACCCAACGTACAAACGATTTTGGTTCTTCTATCCAACATGGAGTGCCTTATTCGCATCGGGGATTCTCTAACGATTCCCAAACTACCCCCGTTGGTGTGTCTCGGCCACTGTGAACGCTGCTCACATCCCACGCCACCCAGAGTCCCTTCTTCACGGCGAAACCCATATTTCGCCAGTCCCCGCAGTCTCATACGGACGTGACCGGGCACAATCGGACTTATGGAGCACTGTGTGGAGCCGCCCCACCTCCCGTGCCGTCGCCACCAGAAAAGTTCTGTGATCCCTACTACTGCACCATCGCTCCCGCAGACCTAGATGGCCGGGTACGCGGCGGAACCATGACTCCCGCCGGGCGTATCATCGCCCTGAGCGTGAGTTGGATCAACCTCATCAGGAGTCTCCTGTCCTCGGGGCAATCGGAAAAACACGATGAGAGCGATAACAAAACAGACAACGGACACAATGACGTTGATGCGCAGGCCAAAGACGTGCGTGGCCTCATCCGCACGCATATTCTCCACAATAAAGCGGCCCGCCGTGTAACCGGCAACGTAGAGCGCGAACACGCGACCATGCCCCAACTTCCAAGCTTTGTGAGCCCAGAGCAGGAAGATACAGATAATGACGTTCCACACAAGCTCGTAGAGGAAAGTCGGGTGCACTGAAGTCATAACCTCGCCGGTGGACCGGCCGCTGATCGGCGCGTACTCGCCGTTTTCATTGACGCGATAGTAGATATCGAGCGCCCACGGCACGGTGGTCTCGCGGCCATAGAGCTCCTGGTTGAACCAGTTGCCCAAGCGCCCAATGGCTTGGGCCAAGATGAGGCCGGGAGCGACGGCATCCGCAAAGGGGCCCAGCGGGATGCCCTTGATCTTGAACATGATCCACATCGCCACTGCACCTAAGGCCACGGCTCCCCAAATACCCAGGCCACCGTTGGTGATCTTCAGAGCGTCGATGGGGTCACACGTAGAGCAGAAGTACTTATCATAATCCGTCATTACGTGGTAGAGGCGTCCGCCGATAATACCGGCAGGAATGACCACTATGGCAGCGTCCCAGACCACGTCCGGGTTGCCGCCACGTGCGGTATAGCGTCGCAGCGTCATCCACATGGCCACGAGAATGCCGAGGATGATGCACATGGCGTAAGCGCGAATAGGGATCGGGCCGAGGTGCCACACGCCCTGCGGCGGGGACGGAATGTTGGCGAGGTTGTAAATTTGCACGGGAGATAGTGTGCCTGAAAAGTGCTGTCTCTACAACGCTTCAGCGGCACGGGGGTTTCCTACCGCGCTCGATACTGCGTCTGTGGCTAGCTTTTTCGGGAGGGACAAGCCGGGTGTTGCCCGGCCGCCACCAGCGAGCGCGCCAAGGCCATGGGATCCTGAGCCGCCATGATGGACTCGCCGACCAAGATAGCGTCTGCGCCGTGGGAGGCATAAGACAAAACATTGCGGGGTCCGTTGACGCCGCCGACGGCAATGCGGGTAATGGACTCCGGAAGACCGGGCGAGATAGTAGAAAAGGCCTCCCGATTAATAGCATCGGAGGCCAAAGACCACGCATTGATCGCCACGACAGAGCCACCAGCTTTGATGACACGATCCACTTCAGCGCTCGTGCGTACCTCAAGAATGGCGGTCATCCCTAAGGACTCAACGCGGTCCAGAAGAGACTCAAGACGGGCTTGCTCGAGAAGCTCCACCTGCAACGGGATCGCATCGGCGCCGTAGCAGCGTGCCTCGTGAATTTGATACGGATCCACAATGATGTCGCGGCACACCATGGGTATGTCCACGGCATCTCGGGCCACGCGCATATCTTCAAGCGAACCGTGAAAGCGGCGCCGATCCGTCTGGCAGGCCATGACGTGGACCCCCGCCGCTTCAAGGTCATGAGCTAGCGTCGCAACCGACTGTGGGCTTTCGAGGTTCGCGATCTCACCGGCATAAGGCACGGCACGTTTGATTTCGGTGATGATTGAGCACCCTGGGCGCAGCAGGGCCCGGGCTGCATCGCGCGGGGCATCCATATCACTGGAGCGCGCTTTGACTTCCTTGAAGGGGACGCGGGCCTCGCGCGCGGAGACGTCGGCAAGCACGCCGGCGACGAGGTGATCGACAGCGATCGGGGTAGGCATCAGCACCTCCCTCCGTGAGGAGACTCAAAGACGAACCGGGGCGATTGAGATCACACTTAGGCTAGCGCGCCCACGCCCCTAACCGGAAATCCGGTACACCCGACCTGTCATTCACGCGGCGTGGAATCTGTGGGATCAATATCTGCGTCGAGAGCATCCCACATCACACGGCCCGAATCCTGGGATGTCTCCAAATCGTCCTGGAGACGCTCCTGGCGCACAGCTGGAGTCTCATACTTCGACGTGCGCGGCTTGTCTGCGCCGGGATTGCTGGCCACCATAACCGCGCCAAACAGCGCCAAAGCTGCGCCGATGAGCGCCAGAACTGGGCCTGCCGACGCCGCGTCCGCGGCAAGGACCACAGCCCAGTCAGAAATGCTCGTGGCTCCCACCGAGGTATCGTTCGTGCCGCCCTGCAACAGTTCCTGGGCGCGTTCAACTTCAGGCCCCGCAGTCAGCAACGCGATAGGGCGCCACGCCGCGCCAGCTGCCGCCACTGCACTCAGAATGGCGACGATGCGCCGAGCGGTACGGCGTAGCGCAAGGGCAGCCACACTGCCAGCAAGAATGACCACAGTCAACGCTATGAGCTCGAGTGACCACAGCGAACCGGACAGCTCCATGACGCTCGAGCCAGCCTTATCATCTTCCACAGCGGCTTTAACCCAGGTCATGCGCGAGGACAACCACAGCGCAATGGTTCCCACGAACATAAGAACCGGTCCGATGCGTCTAGCCATGAGTTATCTCCCCAGCCTTAGTTACAGTCATTGCCTCTTCGGTTGTTTCCTCCGCCTTAGCCAAGAGATTATGCGCATCGAAGCACGTGCGATCCCCCGTGTGGCAGGCACCGCCCTCTTGGCGCACGGTGAGCAAGATGGTGTCGCCGTCACAATCCAGGCGAGCGCCGAGCACCTCTTGGGTATGCCCGGACGTCAAGCCTTTGATCCAATACTCCTGGCGGGAACGCGAATAGTAGGTACCACGACGCGTAGCCAGCGTGTACGCCAACGCGTGGTCATCCATCCACGCCATCATGAGTACCTCGCCGCGCTCCGACTGCACAATAGCGGGAACAAGTCCGGCCTCGTTGCGCTTGAGCTGCCGGGCGATGTCTCCTGCCAGTTCATAGTCTTCAACAGTGCGACCTGTTGTGTTTCCCGCTGTGCTCACAGGCGCACCTCATACCCCGAAGCCGCCAGCGCCTGCTTAACCTCAGCGATGTCGATCTCACCGAAGTGGAAGATACTCGCTGCTAGAACGGCATCCGCCCCAGCCTCAACGGCCGGCGGGAAGTGCTCGGCCTCACCGGCACCACCCGAGGCGATGATGGGGACGGATACCGCCGCACGAACCGCTTGGAGGAGCTCGATGTCGAAGCCCTCTTTGGTGCCATCACCATCCATAGAATTGAGCAAGATTTCACCCACTCCCAGCTCCTCGCCGCGGCGAGCCCAGTCCACCGCATCAAGACCAGCAGGCTTGGTGCCGCCATGCGTGGTGACTTCAAAACCGCTGGGATATTCAGGCGAACGGCGCGCATCGACAGAAAGCACAATGCACTGCGAGCCAAAAACATCAGCAAGTTCACGCAGCAACTCGGGGCGAGCAAGTGCAGACGAGTTCACAGAAACCTTGTCCGCGCCCGCGCGGAGGAGCTCGCGTACATCCTCAACCGACCGCACTCCTCCTCCCACCGTGAGCGGGATGAATACCTGATCCGCAGTACGCCGCACGACATCAAGCATGGTGCCGCGACCATCCTTAGATGCGGATACGTCCAAAAAGGTCAACTCGTCTGCTCCCAGCTGGTCATAGCGGGCGGCAAGCTCCACTGGGTCACCGGCATCACGCAGGTTTTCAAAATTGACGCCCTTGACCACACGGCCATTGTCAACGTCTAGGCACGGGATCACGCGCACGGCAAGCGCCATGGTGATTGTCCTCCTCAAGGGATGGGGGTTTGAAGGTAAACGGGATAATAGAAAGCGCTCTAGCGCTGGCCTCGCGGGTTGCGAGCAATGGCATCCAACATGGTGGCATGGACCTGTGGGGTGCCGCCCACAAAACCTTTCGAGGTCGCCGTCCACTCGTTGCCTTCGGGATCACTGACGCGTCCTCCAGCTGCCTTGATCATGAGCGCACCTGCAGCGTTATCCCACGGGTGCGGTGAGAAATTCACCGCGCCATCAAAGACTCCTTGCGCCACGAAAGCATTATCTAGGCCCACCGAGCCGGTCATGCGCGGGCGCAAGCCAGTCTCACGAAGATCGTTGAACAGTGCCGTGGGCAGGTGCGACGAGCAGCCAATATGGCCACGGGCTTCATCAAAGCCGAGAGCGCCTTCTCCGCCACCAAACCCGGTGGAGGGACCACCGCTGGTGCGCAGCGGCATTCCTTCTGCGGCCACGACGCGGCGGCCCAAGAGCGGGAAGTCCGCCACCGCAACAACCGGCTTCGCCTCATGAAGGAGAGTGACCAAGATTCCGCAGCATGGATTACCCGCGGAGTAGTTAGCGGTGCCATCGACTGGGTCAACGACCCACACGGTGTCCTCGAGGCTGCCACCGGACTCCTCGCCAAAGACAGGTATGCCGGTAAGTTGGCTCAGCGTCACCCGCAGCTGCTGCTCAATCTGCAGGTCGACTTCGGTGGCAAAGTCACCCTCCCCCTTAAAACGGGCAGGGGCCGCTCCCAAACCAGCGCGGAAGAGGTCATCGACCTGGTCCACGGCAGCTTCCGCAAAAGCAACAAGTTCGCGAGGATCTGAGGCAGAAAGTCCTGACATGGCTGCCATACGCTTAGGCCTCCTCAATAGGATCGATGTACTCCTCAGCCGGCAGCGGAGTGACCTCTGCAACGGCGGCAAGTGCTTCTTCCAACGTGAAGCGCTCTTCATACAGCGCCTTGCCGATGATGGCAGAATCGATGCCTTCATTCTCGTAGAGTGCCAGCTCGCGCAGATCATCCAGACTCGAAATACCGCCCGAGGCGGTCACTGCAGCATCGGTGGCTGCAGCCACGTCGCGCAGGAGCTCGATGTTCGGGCCCTGCAGCGTACCGTCCTTGGACACGTCGGTGACTACGAAACGAGTGCATCCAGCGGAATCGAGGCGCTCGAGAACCTCCCAGAGGTCCCCACCATCGGAGACCCAGCCATGGCCACGGGTGCGCCATTCACCGTCAACGAGCCGTACGGCCAAGTCCACAGCGATACGATCTCCGTGTTCAGCCAGCACCTTAGCTATCCACTCAGGCTGTTCCAGGGCTGCAGTGCCAATGTTGACTCGACGTGCACCTGTGGCCAGCGCTCGGGCGAGGGACTCATCATCCCTGATTCCACCGGTGAGCTCCACCTCAAGGTCCACACTCGTGGTGATCTCTGCCAGTAATTCGTGGTTGGAACCGCGGCCAAAGGCAGCGTCCAAGTCCACTGCATGCAGCCACTGCGCGCCTTGGGCTTGCCACTTGAGGGCGGCCTCGCACGGGGATCCGTAGGACTTTTCGGTTCCGGCTTCGCCTTGATCTAGGCGCACGGCCTGGCCATCAACAACGTCAACCGCGGGCAACAGTGTAAAGCTCATGGTGGGTAGTCTACCTTCCGGACGAGCTCTTTAAAGCGTTCCGATCCAGTTCTTTAACAGCTGCGAGCCCGCATCCCCGGACTTCTCCGGATGGAACTGCGTAGCCCACAGCGCACCATTGTCCACCGCGGCCACAAAGCGGTCTCCGCCGTACTCTGACCACGCAACTTTTGGTGGCTCGGTGATTTCGGTCTGCAGCTCCCAGCTACGGGCAGCGTAGGAATGGACGAAGTAGAAGCGATCCTCCGGGCCGATACCGTCGAACATATCGCTGCCCTGAGGGATTTCCACGGTGTTCCATCCCATGTGAGGCAAGACGTCAGCATGCAGCTTGCTCACATCGCCCGGCCATTCCCCGCAGCCCTCTGTGTGAACGCCATGTTCGGTGCCGGATTCAAAGAGCACCTGCATACCCACACAGATGCCAAGAACCGGACGTCCACCGGCAAGTCGCTGACCGATGATGCGCGGGCCCTGAGCGTCACGCAGCCCCTTCATGCAGGCGGCGAAGGCGCCCACACCGGGCACGAGCAAACCATCCGCCTCAACCGCACGCTTGGGGTCTGCTGTGACGGTGACCTCTGCACCGACGCGCTCAAGCGCGCGGACGGCAGAGCGCAGATTACCCGCCCCATAATCCAGGACGGCGACGTTCCGGGAACTCATCGTTGTTCCTTTCCAGGCCTCCTCGGCCACCTAATCATCCGGAGTCGGGTTTTGATGTCATTGATTTCACTCACGCGCGTCTTGCCCAGTGCGCTATCCGCCAAGGTCATGAGAAGACCCACCGCGATAATAGCGGAACCCGTAGCAAAGGCCCCGTCATAACCGGACATCGCCACCACCGCACCGAGGGCCGTGGAACCAAGACCGGTGCCACCGTCGTAGAAGATATTCCACACGGCAGAGCCTTCTGAAAGGCGCTCACGAGGCAGTCGGTCGAACATCGACAGCAATGCCTCATTCTGAACAACGCCGAAGCCCGCGCCATAAATCGTGGTCCCGAATACGAGCAGCCAGACCGACCACTCCTGCCACAGCACCACCGCGATAAGTCCCACACCAAAGACAGAGAAAATCTGCGCCGGAATCATGAGCGTTCCCGGCCTTCCGGCCCGGTCCGCCACGACACCCGCCACATAGCGGAAGATCATGGCCGCACCGCCGATAACGGACAGCATGAGGCCACCAAGGACGGCGCCGCGCTCTGGATCTAGCTCACGCACTGCTGGGGAGATGAAGTTTGAGGCCACACCGTAGCTCACGGAGAAGCTGGTCAGCGCCAGCGCCGGAACCAACACGAGCTTCCACATCGGCGCACGCGGGGTGGTATCCGACGGATCCGGGGTTCCGACAGGGGCTGCCTTGATCTTGGGGACGAGGATGCAGGTGAAGAATCCCAGCAGACCAAGTCCCGCCGCCAGCAGGTAGACGACGTTGTAGTTGAGGGCCGCTGCAACTGCGAGACCAACCGGCAAGAAGGCCATTTGTGCTGCACCGATAAACAATCCGAAAATGCCTGTGGCCTTGCCCAGAAGGCGTCGCGGTGTAATTTCCGCGATCAAGGCGTTTTCGCCCACAGTCAGAGCACCAAAGCCAATACCGCGTAGGGCAGAAAAGCCAAGGGCAATGGGAGCGGCGTCACCAAGCATGTGCCCCAACGCTGGCACTCCCAGGAGCAAAGCTGAGGCCGCCATCACAGGACGGTAGCCAAAGATACGCAACAGCATCGGGGTCATCATCTGGGTGAGGACGGTAGCCAACATAAAGACACCCGTGGTAGCGCCAGCCAATGTCGCCGAACCGCCGGCATCAAGCACCGCCAAGGGCACAACGGGCAGCAGCACTGACCAGGCACCGAACGCGGAGACCACCGCGATCATGGTCTCTTTAAAGCCGGCAACCTTCCATACGCTCGTAGGAGTCGATCCAGTCATTTCGCCGACACCCCTTCCGAGAAAATATCCAGCAGCCATGCCACTGCGGCCGCGACCGTTATCGCTGCCAAGACGCCCGCAACCACAGTCATGAGTTTGGAGTCATTCTGGTAGGCCGACCATGCGCCGCCGATGAGCAACCCAGCGACGAGAAACAAGAAAAGAACAAAGATGTTCATAACAGGTTAGAGCGCTCCCTTCGTCGACGGAACGCCGCTGACCCGCGGATCACGTTCGGTGGCGTGGCGCAGAGCACGGGCCACCGCTTTGTACTCCGCCTCCGTGATGTGGTGTGGATCGCGCCCGTAGCGAACATTGACATGCAGGGTCGTCGCCGAATGGATAGCGAAGGTCTCGAAGAAGTGCCGGTTAATCACCGTGGCATAATGCCCGCCGATGGTCTGCCATTCCAAGCTCTCGGGCTCGCCGCTCATGACGAAGTAGGGGCGGCCAGAAATGTCCACGACAGCCTCAACGAGGGTCTCATCCATAGGCAGAAGCTGGGAACCAAAGCGGCGGATGCCGGACTTGTCCCCCAGGGCTTCAAGGAATGCGCGGCCGAGGACAATGGCCGTGTCTTCGACAGTGTGGTGCGCGTCGATCTCAATGTCGCCTTCAGCGTGAACAGTGAGGTCGAAGGCGCCGTGAGTACACACGGCGGTGAGCATGTGATCGAAGAACGGCAGACCTGTGGAAATATCCGCCTTCCCAGTACCGTCGAGATTGATTTCGACGGAGATTCTTGTCTCCCCTGTGGCGCGCTCAGCACAACCAATACGGTGACCGCGCTCTTGGCTCTCATCTACGTCGGTACTCATAGTCTCACGCTCCTCCTTCACATCGTGTTCATGGTGTTATTTCTCAACCATCTCTACTGTATCTGCCAGGTCCGCTGCGGCCGAAAGGAAGGCGTCATTTTCCTGCGGCAGGCCAATGGTGGCGCGCAATAGTCCCGGGACGCCGTTGTCACGGATGAGAACATCGCGGTCAAGGAATCCTTGCCACACTGCATGCTGGTCGGCAAAGCGCCCAAAGGATACAAAGTTGGATTCGCTCGGTACTACGTAGTAGCCGAGCTCCTTGAGGCGGGCCACGACGCGATCGCGTTCCGCCGATAGTGTGGCCACGGTGCTCAATGTTTCTTCTTTGTGTTTGATCGCCACGATGGCCGCAATCTGGGAGAGCACCGAGAGGTGGTACGGCAAACGCACGAGCATCACGGCCTCGACGAAAGCGGGGTCAGCAACGAAATACCCTAGGCGTCCACCGGCGAAGTCGAAGGCCTTCGACATGGTGCGGGAGACCACGAGCTTCGTGGGGTAGTTCTCCAGGAGAGTGGTGGCCGAAGGCGAGGGAGAAAACTCCATGTAGGCTTCGTCCACGATGACGATTCCGGGCGCTGCCTGGATAATCTTCTCCACCACCTCGATGGGCGTAACATCACCGGTGGGGTTATTCGGGGTGGTGATAAAGATAACATCAGGGCGGTGCTTCTCAACGGCCTCCAAGGCCGCCTCTTCATCAATCCGGAAATCCTCGGTACGCGGGCAAGAGATGAATTCCGTCTGCGTGCCGGCGCAAAGAATCGGGTGCATGGAGTAACTGGGAGTGAAACCGAGGGCGCTGCGACCAGGACCGCCGAAGGCCTGCAGCAACTGCTGCAGCACCTCATTCGAACCGTTAGCGGCCCACACATTGTCCACGCTAACGGTCACGCCAGTCTGACCGCTCACGTAGCTCGCCAGCGCGGTGCGCAGCTCCACGGCGTCACGCTCGGGGTAGCGGTTGAGCTGGGCTGCGTGCTTTTCGACGGCCTTGACCATGTCTCGGACCAAAGCCTCCGACGGCGGATATGGGTTTTCGTTGGTGTTGAGCTGATTCGTCACTGTCAGCTGCGGCGCGCCGTAGGCGCTGGATCCACGCAGTTCTTCGCGCAGGGGAAGATCCTTCAACTCAGCCATGGTGTCGGCCTCCTCTAATGTTGCTAGCTCTCTACTTCTTGGATGCGTTCGAGTCATCGAAGCGGGCGGCAATCGCCTCGCCGTGCGCGGGAAGTTCCTCAGCTGTGGCGAAGGCAATGACCTTCTCGGCCACCTCCCCCAGTGCTGCACGGTCATATTCCACAAGATTGACTGGGCGCAGGAAAGTGTGGGTGGACAACCCCGCGCTGAATCGTGCTGTGCCGGAGGTTGGCAAGACGTGGTTGGAGCCTGCCGTGTAATCACCCAGCGGTACCGGCGAGTAGTCACCCACAAAGATGGCGCCTGCATGCCGGATGCGCTCCGCCACCTCGCGGGCATTCGCGGTATGAATCTCCACGTGCTCGGCGGCATACGCATCAGCCACGGTAATGCCTGCCTCAAGGTCACTGACAAGCACAATGCCGGACTGCTCGCCGCGCAGCGCCTCGGCAGCACGCTCAGCATTCGCCGTTGCGGTGTAACGCTGCGCTACTTCCGCCGCCACGGCCTCCGCCAGTTCTTCGCTGGCGGTAATGAGAACCGATGCTGCCATCGGGTCGTGCTCCGCTTGAGAAATAAGGTCATACGCTACGTACACGGGATTTGCCGTGTCATCAGCCAGAATGGCGATCTCAGTCGGGCCTGCCTCGGCATCGATGCCCACCACGCCCTGCACAGCTCGCTTAGCTGCGGCCACGAAGACGTTGCCCGGACCAGTAATGATGTCGACTGGCTCAAGCGCTTCTTCGCCCGTAGCTGGCTCATCGTCACCATAGGCCAACAGCGCGATAGCTTGGCCACCACCAACCGCCCAGACCTCGTCCACGCCCAGCATGTGGCAGGTCGCCAGAACCGTCGGGTGTGGCAGGCCACCGAAGTCCTTCTGTGGTGGGGAGGCCACAACCATGGCTTCAGCGCCTGCTTCCTGAGCCGGGATGACGTTCATGATGACCGAGGAAGGATAAACCGCCTTACCGCCGGGCACGTAGAGCCCCACACGCTCAATCGGCTGGAACACCTCTGTGACCGTAGCGCCAGGAGCCAGGGTTGTGGTGTGCGGGGAAGGCTTCTGATCCGCATGCACGGCGCGCACACGGTTAATGGATTCCTCGATTGCGGCTCGCACGTGAGGATCGAGTTCGGCTGCGGCCTTCTCGAGCTCTTCGGTGCGCACACGCACAGCTTCTGGGCGCACACCATCAAAACGCTCACCAAAATCGAGGGCTGCGGCCGCGCCACCATCGCGTACTGACTCCACCATGGGGATCACTGTGTCCATCACGGAGGACACATCCGTGCCTCCACGCGGCAGAACTCGGCGCAGGCGGGAGGTAGTGAGTTTCTCTCCGCGCAGGTCAATAGTTCTTAGCATGACACAGCCCCTTTTTATAATATGCAGTGGTTTCTATACCTTCCCTTTACTATACCCGTGCCAAAAGCCAGCGGGCCCCAAGGAGCAGGTTATAGAATGTGTCACTACTAACACATTGACGCACCACCACTGGTGAAGAGAGGCGGCGACATGAGTAACGACGCCGACGAGCACGACGGCCAGGACCACTCCGAGCTACTCACTCGCATGGAGAAGCTCGCACACTGCGAAGAGCTGGATTGCATCCGCCTCAACGCCGACGAGCTCCTCTTTCCTCACTCCCCGTTAGGGGAAACTCGCGTGTACATGGACACCGACGGTGAGCCCATCTTGCGCCTCTACACCACTCATAATGGGGCTCTTGGGTTTGGCGAAATCCCTGAGCTCAGCGAGTTCGTCAACGACTGGAATCACGACTGCCTGTCGCCCCATTTGGTGCTCAATTACACCACCCCCACCGAGGTCGAAGTGTGGGGTCATTCTTTCCTCGTCGTCCACCAAGCACCCACCACAGCACAGCTCGCTGCATCCGTCCTGCCGGCGCTGTTCAATGCAGGGGTGTATCTCGAGGAGCTCGCAACGCGTTTTCCTGCACTGATGCTTCCCCGTCCCGCGGCGCCGGATGAGCCTTCCGAGCTCGATGGCCCAGTGTCCACCGTCGATATTTCCCGTCTAGAGGAAATGCTGCCCTCGCTCGGAATCACGCGCTTTCAATCGGATTCCGGGGACGCCATCTACGCGTGGATCAACGATGTTCTCTTCGCCTTTGCCATAGATTCTGGACCTAGCCTCATCATTAAGGGCCACTGGGATCCGAACCTTCCCGGCGGCGAGTTTTCCAAGATGTTCCTCATCTGCAATGACTGGAACCGGGCCAACCATTCGGCGTCCGCATTTTGCCACTCCAACATGGATGGCCTGCAGATCCGGGTGGATTACGCCGTCATGACAGGAGCTGGGCTTTCCGACGCCCAACTGGTCACCGCCCTCGGCCGCGGCATCAAACATGTACTCCACGGCATCGATGACATTTCCCACGATGCCGTGGGCTCCTCCCCCGTCGTCTGGCCTTAACAGACAGCAGGCGCTTTTCACCCCAGTGAGTTAAGCAACGATGCGATACTCGCCCGCTTTAGCCAGTGCCTCATTCATCACATCGATGGACGGTTCCACGTTGTCTTTGTGCTTCACTACGAGCTGCGCGTGATCCGAATCGGTAATTTCGAAGGTGGCCTGACCAAGTCCGTGTTCTGCAAAAATGTCATAGAGAGCCTGCAGCGCCTTACGAACATCATTATCGTCTTTGACGCCGCTGACCTGAAAATAACTGGAAACAATCGACATGGAGGAGAGTGTACGCCCCTACTTAAATACGGCCATTGAAGGCCTGCAATGCCGAGTCCTCACGAGTACCGCCACGGCCGTCTCCATAGTCAGCGTAGTCACGAATCCACGCGACTTTGCTTACCCATTTCACGGCCTTATAGCCATGATTGGATTCCACACGGGCACGCACGGGAGCACCAAGATGAACCTCGAGCGGCTTGTCATTTCGGGTAATCGCCAGAATTGACTGCTCTTCCGAAGCCGTCTCGATGTCAAAGCAAGCGTAGAAGGGCTCACGCGGACGGTTGTCATACATCTTTTGGGCCAGGCCATAAGATTCCACCATCACATAGTTCGCACCGTCGGGCTTCGGCCCCAGCAAGGCCAGAACATCCCTGATGGCAGGACCTTCCCACCGGGAGGTCGCCGACCAGCCCTGCATGCAGGTGTGGGTTGCAATGTACGAGCGCTGTGGCAGTGCGCGGAGTTCCTCTAGTGTCACCACGCGAGAGGCACCAGTCACGTCATCCGCAACAGTAATTTCGTAGCCAGCCCAGTCGTTGTCGTGGAAGGCAGTCCATTCCTGCGACTCTTCCGGGGTCGGCGGCAAGCCGTTGGTCCAGTGAAACTCAGAGATGTCCTTGTCCGTGTACGCGCTCTTGCTGGCACCCTGGGGACGCATCCAGTTGAGGAAGAGCTTGCGACCAATCTCCGAAATCCCTGTAGTAAGACGGTGCGCACGTGCGCGGTCCGCCAAGGACCAGTAGGACAGGCCAATCCAGAAGGCGATGACAACACCGATGGTGATGACGATTGTGGTGAAGGCTTGGGCATAGCGCTCCGGAGTGACATCACCGAAAACCATATGCACCATGTTGTATTCGCGGTGGACGAAGAACACTAGGAAGACGTGGATGATGATGAACACACACATGAAGACCATGCCGATGAAGTGCAGGGAACGTGCACCTTGGTGGCCTCCCCACAACTTGACGTACCACGGGAAGCGGACGCGCACCGCTGGAGCCATGGCTACACCCGTCAGCATCATGAATGGTGCAAGGATGAAAATGACTCCAAAGTAAGCCAATTGCTGCAAGGCATCGTAGGGATCGAAATGCTCAAGAGCCGGTGTTTGCAGACTCATATAGGTAAGCAAGCTATCCCACGCCTCGGGGATGATGTCCCAGGAAGTCGGAACGATGCGCCGCCACAAGCCGGTGGCGAAGAGCAACGTGACATAAACGAGTCCGTTGAGCACCCAGAGCATGACCGACACACCATGCCAGTGGCGTCCCAGACCGATGTTTTCGCGTCCCGGTAATGTCAGCAATGGTGAGGCTGAGAGCTCATCCATGAGGGAGGTGTACACGCCCTCCTCCTTCGGGAGCTCACGCTTGGTGAACTTCAACCACTCGGTACCAGGCGCACAGTCATTGCGCCACCACAGACGTGGCATGGAAGATAGCATCTCCCAGCCGGAACGAAGCAACATACCCATCAAGATGAAGTTGATGAGGTGGCTCGCACGCAGCCAGAGAGGATAGTCAGGGTTTTCGCCTAAAGCGAGAACGAGGTCCATAGAGGTGACTCCTAGAGATAGAGAAGCTGGCCTTCAGCAGATTTAACACCCATTTTTCCTCATTTAATCTGCGGATTCTAGACTTTTCTGCGTTTTACTGCTCGGATCATTGCCAGTTGTCATCCCACGACCACTATCAGGATTAATAAAAACAGCAGACCAGTAGGCAAACATGGACATAAACGGGGCCACGAGCCATCCAATGGCAGGAGAAAATTTCGGCACAAACTCGACAAACTCTCCGGGGTTCTCCGGCACGGCCGTGGCAGTAGCCCCGCCGAAGACATAAAAGGCCACCGCACCCGCCAAGCACACCACGCCTGACCACACAAGCACCCCAACACCCCGGAAGCGCTCCCCTCGAAGATAAGCCACCGTGCCGATCACCACCCCAAGAAGGCCGGTAATCATGACGAATGTGACAAAGGATAGAAACTGCACGTTCGCGGAGTTAGTCAGCGCATACCCGCCGCCCTCCACTCGATGCCCCTCCAGCGTGGGCCGCCACAGACCCCACGCAGCCCCAACCCCAGAGAAAAGAAGGAGCGCCAACGCGAGCAACCCCGCGCCAAAGCCAATGGCGCGGGGTATACGAAGGTGCGGAGTACGCAGTACAGACACGAGCTGCGCTTAGTTACAGAAGGTCCAGTTACCGTTCTCACGCTTGAAACGCATGGTGGAGCTATCCAAGCCCTTGCTGGTGTTGACGTTCACGGTTGCGGACGCAGAGTCACCATCGACCACGACGTCGTTGATGGACTCAACGCCAGTCTGGTTCCAATCGAAGCCTTCCATCTGGGAGGTGTCAGCACCGGCTGTTGCCATCATGTCCTTGAGCTGGTTCATCGGAACATCCGGAATCTGGTTGTAGTCCAGCTCGCTCAGGCCGGAGTTCGGGTCATTACGCACTGCTTCACAGGTGTGATCCGGCAGGTACTTCACGAAGCTACGCATGGTCTGCTGGTCGTACATACCGCGAACGAGGCCGTTGATTCCGTCGATGTCTTCCTGGCTTGCGGCCTGGCCCTGGATCGGCTCGACCTTCGGCATGCTCTGGAAGGGGTCCACACCGTTCTCGAACGGGTTAGCAAGAGTCTGTTCAGCGCCTTCACCCTCAGCCGGCGCCTCTTCGCCTTCCGGCTTCGGGGCCTGCTCTTCGCCGTCCTTCTTCTCCGCGCCCTCGTCCTTCTTCTCGGACTCCTTGTCCTTATCCTTTTCCTCGGAGGTCTCTTCCTTGGACTTGGTGGTCGTGGTGGTCTTGACCGCGGAGGAAGCGGTCTCCGCAACGTCCTCGCCGTCACCACCGCACGCAGCCAGGGTCAGCGGCGCAACGAGTGCAACTGCAACGAGGGACTTCTTAGCAGGGGTCAAAAAAGACAAGGGTTAACTCCTAAATTTCTATAAAGAGAGCGACAGATTTCGCCACGTCCACTGCGCTCGATGCGTAGCGGACATAACGCATGCTCTTGTGCATTTCACACAACCCTAACAAGGCGTCGTTGAAGAAATCATAACCCACACCTTGAAGCTTCCTGTGAGTCTCACTACTCTTTTTGCCCCACCATCTCCGCCCGACCCGTAAAGTAGACCTTTGTGCACCTTTCTCGCGACGCTATCGTATCCACGGCCCTAGAGCTCTTAACTAGCTATGGGCTTGCCGACGTCACCATGCGCCGCGTCGCCACGACCCTCGGCGTTGCTCCCGGCGCCTTGTATTGGCATGTGGCCAACAAGCAGGCCCTTATCGCCGCCATGGCCGCGGAAATCCTCTCACCGGTTACCGGCGATACCCCGGTCGATTTAGCAAGCTCCCTCCACCGCGAGCTCTCGCGATGGCGGGACGGCGCCGAAGTAGCGATCGCCGGAGCCGCCTTTCCGGAGTCAACCACACGCGCCGACCTTGAGGAGCTTTTTTGCGAAGCCCTGCAGAAGGAGGTGCCGGAGGGGGCGTCGGAAAGCATCGGCGTCGCCGCACGCACGTTGATTCATTATGTCCTCGGCGCCTCGTTCATGGAACAGTCCCACGCCCAGCTCGGTGGCGCTTCCACAGAGTCACTCACCGATGATGCTGCCGTGCGCGCCACGGAACTCGTCATCGCTGGTTTACGCGCCCTGTGAGTTCGCTGTGTTCCCCGCGCTTGACGATCCCTTTCGTCAAATATGACTAAGCTGAACGCCATGACTGACACCCGTGCTGAAGCACTACATTCTCGCCAGGTGTGGCCTGGTTCCCCATCACCCCTCGGTTCCACCTTCGATGGAGCCGGAACCAACTTTGCAATCTTTTCCGAAGCAGCAGAAAAGGTCGAGCTGTGCCTCATCGATCAAGATGGCACCGAGGAGCGCGTTGAACTCACCGAGATCACCGCGCACGTCTGGCACGCTTACCTCCCCAATGTCACCCCAGGCCAGCGCTATGGGTACCGCGTCCACGGGCCCTACGAGCCTGAGCGCGGTCTGCGCTGTGACCCCTCCAAGCTCCTCGTGGACCCCTACGCCCGCGCATTCGACGGAGACTTCGACGGGGATGCCTCCCTGTACTCCTACGATATCTACGCCTCTGAGCCCGGCACCGGCCGCAACGAGGAGGACTCGCTCGGTCACACCATGCTCTCGGTGGTCATCAACCCCTTCTTCGAGTGGCACGGCGACAACCGCCCGCACACCCCCGACAACGAGACCATCATCTACGAAGCCCACGTCAAGGGCATGACGATGTCCCACCCAGACGTCCCCGAAGAACTGCGTGGAACCTACGCCGGCATGGCACACCCAGCCATCATCAACTACTTCAAAGACCTCGGTGTCACCGCGGTAGAGCTTCTGCCGGTTCACCAATTCCTCCAGGATGACCGTCTGCGCCAACTAGACCTGCGCAACTACTGGGGCTATAACACCTTCGGTTTCTTCGCCCCACACGCAGACTATGCCTACGCCAAGAAGCCCGGTGAGGTCGTCGCAGAATTCAAGGCCATGGTTCGCGCCTTCCACGAGGCCGGCATCGAAGTCATCCTTGACGTGGTGTACAACCACACTGCTGAGGGTAACCACATGGGCCCCACCATTGCCTTCCGCGGCATTGACAACCACGCCTACTACCGCTTGGTGGATGACAACCCCGAGCACTACATGGATTACACCGGCACCGGTAACTCTCTCAACGTGCGTCACCCGCACTCGCTGCAGCTCATCATGGATTCCCTGCGCTACTGGGTCGAGGAGATGCGCGTCGACGGCTTCCGCTTCGACTTGGCATCCACCCTCGCGCGCGAACTTGATGACGTGGACAAGCTGGCCACCTTCTTCGACCTGGTTCAGCAGGACCCAGTGGTCTCCAAGGTGAAACTCATCGCCGAGCCGTGGGATGTTGGCCACAACGGCTACCAGGTGGGTAACTTCCCGCCGATCTGGAGCGAGTGGAACGGCAAGTACCGCGACACCGTCCGCGATTTCTGGCGCGGTGAACCATCCACCATGGGTGAATTCGCGTCCCGCCTGACTGGTTCCTCGGACCTCTACGCCAACAATGGCCGCCGCCCCACCGCGTCTATTAACTTCATCACCGCGCACGATGGCTTCACTCTGCGTGACTTGGTGACCTATAACGAGAAGCACAATGACGCGAACGGGGAAGACAACCGTGATGGTGAGTCCCACAACAGGTCATGGAACCACGGTGTGGAGGGCCCCACGGATGACGAGGAAATCAAGCAGCTTCGTCGCCGTCAGATTCGTAACTTCCTCACGACGCTGCTCCTGTCCCAAGGCACCCCGATGCTCTGCCACGGTGATGAGCTAGGCCGTACACAGGATGGCAACAACAACGTGTACTGCCAGGACAACGAGATTTCCTGGATTGACTGGTCCATGCTGGACCAGGAAAAGAATGCCGCCATGCACGGCTTCACTAAGCGCCTGATCAACATCCGCAAGAACCACCCGGTCTTCCGTCGCCAGCGCTTCCTGGCCGGTGGCCCCTTCGGTTCCGATGTGAAGGATCGTGATATTGCGTGGCTCGTGCCGTCCGGCAAGCTTATGACCCCGGGCGACTGGGACTTCGAGTTTGGCAAGGCCCTCATGGTCTACCTCAACGGCAATGCTATTACGGAAACCACTGCTCGCGGCGAGCGCATCACGGATGATTCTTTCATCATGATCTTCAATGCTCACCACGAAGACATCGAGTTCACCCTTCCCACCAAGGATTTGGGTGCCAGCTGGCGTCTCATCGTGGACACGTCCGACTCCGGTGGTTACCCGGACGAGGAGAAGCTTATCGACGCCGAAGGAACCATCATGGTCCAGCCGCGCTCGACGCTCATCCTGCGCCAAACCGAGCCACCCGTCTTCGATGAAACCGATGAGGCTGCGGAGACTGTTGGCTCTGACGATTCTGCTGAGAACTAAACTGGCGCTACACGCCGTCAAACCCACATCCTGAAAGGAATTCGTGTCCTACACCGCCCACGGTGCCGTCATCGACGTCACCGCCGATGCCCTTACTTTCCACCGCTCGCAGCTTGCGGCGTCACTTGGTGCTGCATCCCGCGAGGAAATGTCGCTGGCGGATGCCACGAGCGTGGAGTGCACGGCACCAACGGCGACGGGCTTTGGGCAGGTCGTGATACGTGATGCAGGAGACACTGACCTCGCTATCATTCGTTTCGCCCCTGGTCAGGATGCGCAGGCTTTCACACGTGCAGTCGAGGCTGCACTGCGTGGTGAGGCGCCAACCGCCAGTGAAGGAGTTCGCGGATTAGACTTCACCGCCGTCGACGTGGAGACGGCCAACGACAACTGGGGTTCTGTCTGCCAGATTGGAGCGGTTCGCTTCCGTGACGGTGAAGAAACTGAATCTCGCACGTGGCTGTGCACGCCCCCTCCGGGCTTAGAACACTTCGATGAGGTCAACGTGGGTATCCACGGCATCACTGCCGAGGACGTGGCCGATGCCTCGTCCTTCGCGGATGCTGCCGCTGAGCTCTTCGAATTCCTCGGCTCGGACACGTTGGTGGCCCACAACGCACAGTTCGATTCCACTGCCCTGCGCAGTGGACTGAAAAAGGCGGAGGCCGCTGTTCCGAAAGTCCGCCTGGCATGCTCCCTAGCACTAGCCCGTGATGCCTCCCGTGCCGGTGTCATCGACGTGGCCAATCACAAGCTACCGACCGTTGCCTCATGCATCGGTTCGGCTGAGTTCCACCACCATGAGGCCACCGCGGACGCCCGCGCAGCTGGCGAAATTGTCAGTGCGCTTGCTCGCCTATTCGGCCACTCCGGCCCTATTGAGGATCTGTTCTCTACCCGCGAGTTCGCCCTAGGCACTATGAGCGAAGAATCCATCATCCCCGTCCTGCGCGCCAACACCGCACCACTGTCCGCCGCTGATTTGGGTGCAGGCACTGATTTCCGTGAGAACACTCGCATGGCTGGAGCTTCCTCCCGCTCTGCAAAAAAGAACTCCGGTTCCACCGAGCGCCGCGGCCCTGCTCCGTGGCAATCGGTGTCCACCCCAGACACGATTCCGGATCCGAACCCCGACGCTGACCCTGATGGCGCATTGTTTGGCCAGCACGTGACTCTCACCGGTGACTTCGAGCCCTTTGACAAGGGGTTGCTGTGGTCGAAGATTGCCGAGCGCGGCGGCCAAGTGGGCAAGAACGTAACGAAAAAGACGACCATTCTTGTGGCCGGCCAATGGGCCACCAAGACCTCCAAGGAAAAGCGTGCGGAGGAACTGCAGTCCAAGGGCCAAGACATCGCGATCTGGCCTGCGGACAAGCTACTCGAAGAACTTCAGCTGAACGAAGCTCCGCCTTTCTAAACCGCTCACGCCGGGGCAACGCATCCAGCAAAAGTTTTTCCACGTGGGCGGGAACCTGGGGCGGTGTATCCCAGTCCAATAAGGGTAAGAAATTCTTAGTTCTACCTTTATCGGAGACCACCATGACCGTTGCTCTGCCCACGCCCCTGCATATCGACCACCTCCTTCCTGCCCTGTGCCCCAGCACGGACCTCGACGGCGTGAAGTTGTGTGATGACGGTTTTAGTGATTCCCCTGCCAGCATCCACCTCTCTCGAACACTGTCGGTGGCCATCCTGCACGGCGAAGGAACATCACTGAAACGAGTAAGCCAGCGCTCGCTTGATGACATGGGACTTACGGTGCGCCAAGCGTGGGATGCTGCCGCGCTAAATTTGCAGCGCCGCGCACTCACGGACAAGGGCTTGCGTTTCTTTACCCGCCCGGCCGAACAAAGCTTGCCCGGCGCAGATGGCGGTCTGGAAGTTCGCACCCAGCGCTGTACAATGTCTGCCTGGCTAGCTCACCCACAGACGTTCGTTATAGTGGACAATCACCTGAGGCGACTCACCCAAGCTCAGCGCATTACGTATCTAGTGCCCGATACACACACGGTCTACGCCTTGGTTGATGTCTCACATGACAAAGCAGCTGACCTCGCCGACCGCGCATGCGAACTGCGCCCGCGCCATAGACCCACTCTCAGCCCGCAGCCACTAGTATTGGCTAACGGCTTTCCACTGGAGGTATAGAGCACCTCCACAACATCCCTCTCGTGACTGAAAGGAGTCGTGTTCATACCAATGGCTGAATCACCTATGTCGCGCCTGAGCAACCAATACCACTCCTGGATTCATGCCCACCCCACCGCGGCACAAGACTTCCGATACACCATTGAAGAACTGCTCAACGACGCCGGCATTATCTTCGACCGCGTAGCCACCCGCGTGAAACAGTGGCCCTCACTCAAGGCCAAGGCTAAGAAAAAGCGTGAGAACGGTGAACTCATGTACCCCTCGCCGTGGGAAGACATCCATGATGTCCTCGGCGTGCGCATCAATGTTTTTCATTCCACGGTAATTCCCGAAGCTCTCGCTGTCCTTGGGGAAACGTTTGACGTCAAGCGTTCCGTCGACAAGGCTGCGGAAACCCGTATTTCCGGTGGTTTTGGTTATGGTTCCCACCACCTAGTCCTCACAGTCACTGAAGATAGCACCGCAGCCCTCGAAGAGCTTGTGCCCTACGTGGGCTGGACTTTCGAAGTGCAAATCCGCACCGTCCTGCAGCACGCGTGGGCCGAGTTTGAGCACGATATCCGCTACAAGCAAGGACCGAACCCACCTTCCCCGCAGGTAGATCGCCTCTTTACCCTCGCTGCTGGTCTCATCGAGCTCGCCGACCAACAGTTTGATGAAATCGCAGCGCTCAAGGCTCCGCGAACCGAAACTGACAAGGACATTGATCTCACTGCGGAAACGTTGCCTGGCGTGCTCGCCATCATCTTAGGAAATCGTTTCCCACGCTCCCGCTCAGAGCACTACCGCTTCCTCGCTGAGCTCCTGGAGAATAACGGAATCAACCGTTTGAGCCAGCTCAAGGAGCTGCTGGATGAGGATGCCATCGCTCACGTACACGACGCTATGCGCTACCGCTTCCGCCCGGGTCAGGTCAGGCTTATTGATGACCTCTTGCTCAACAAATTTGGGCCCCAGCACATTGAGGCCACGTCGGAAGCGGGCGACCGTTCCGACCGCAAGCGCCGCTTGAACGCCCGGCTTAAGGCTTTGCGTAGCACCCGCTAGGTAGTCACCTGAAACCACCGCGGAACTTATCCATCTGCCGGCGTTCCTTCTTGGTGGGGCGTCCGGCGCCACGTGGGCGAACCGGAACTGACGGAAGGAATTCCTTCGGCGGAGGTGGCGGAGCGTGGTCGATGTAGCAGGTGCGTGCTACGGGAGCCCCCACGCGCTTGGACACGGTGGCAAGAACTTCCAGGTCATGCTCGTGATGGTTGCGCCACACGCGGACGCGGTCACCAGGGACGACCTGCTGCGCTGGCTTGGTGGCGTTGCCGTTAAGTTTGACGTGCCCGGCGCGCACTGCGGTGGCAGCCTCGGAACGGGTCTTGAACATGCGAACAGACCAGACCCAGGCATCGATACGTACTGGGCGGCCGTCTGGCTGAATGGCCATAGGGAGGCTTAAAGGTTGTGGTTTTCGTTGACGATCTTCTGGATCTTTAGCCAGTTATAGGCGCCACCCACCACGGCGATGACGAGACCAAGCACCATCCACGTGGCAAAGCTCCCCACGGTCAATCCCAGGAGGATACCTCCGCCGACGCCACCCACAACGGCAATTGCGCCGTTCCGTGCGTGGGTACGCACGGCTTGCTTGCGCTTCTCAATGGGGTTATTGGGGCGTCGCTGCATAGTCATGGCGCTTATTCTACAATCCCTCTGCCCTACATGCGGCGTGGGCTCGGGCTCGTAGCACTGCGAGTTAACCGCTGAGTTCCACCCAGGCTGTGCCCGCTTCGTTTGGGGCTACCTCTCCCTGGGTCAGGGCAGCCAGGGTGGCGGTGAGTTCTTCTTCCCCGCCGGGTGCGACGGACACGGTAAACGTCACCGCCTGGCCGTAGGCAGTGTCGACGATGTCCACCCCGCGGTTGCGTAGGTCCGCCTCGAGGCGCCCAGCATCGGCGTGAGAAACCTCAAGGGTGTACAGCTCGCGAAGGGCCCGGGTGACGGGCGTTACTTGTTCCATGGTCTCGCTTACTGCACCGCCATATGCATGGACAAGCCCTCCTGCGCCCAGCTTGATGCCGCCGAAATAGCGCACCACAACAGCACAAATGTCCAGCAAACCTGACCCTTTAAGCACGTCCAGCATGGGCTTGCCCGCAGTACCGGAAGGCTCACCGTCATCAGAAGATCGCTCCACCGGGTTCGAACCATCCACGTGGTAGATGTAGGCAGAGCAGTGGTGGCGGGCATCGGGGAACCGGTCCCGGGCGGAATCGATGAACGCTCGGGCTTCGTCCTCATCCGTCACCCGCCCGATAAGGGTGATGAATCGGGAGCGCTTAATCTCAATCTCGTGCTCGACAGTCTTCCCTGCGACTGGACGTTGGTATTTCTCCAGCATTAGGCAACGAGGAAGTCGTACTCGGGGGTGCCTGGCTTCAGCTGTTGGCAGTTCAGCTTCGATTCTTCCATGCGCTCCAACAAACCATCGATACCTGCCGCGGTTCCTAACTCAATGCCCACGAGTGCAGCACCAGTTTCGCGGTTATTGCGCTTGAGATACTCGAACAACGTGATGTCATCCTCCGGACCAAGGACATCCTGCAGGAAGTGGCGCAGCTGACCTGGTTCCTGCGGGAAGTTCACGAGGAAGTAGTGCTTGAGCCCGCGGTGCACCAGAGAGCGCTCCATGATTTCAGCGTAGCGCAGCACGTCATTGTTGCCGCCGGAAATCACGCAGACCACCGTTGATCCCGGTTGCAGGTTGAGCGTGCGCAAGCCGGTGACGCTCAGTGCGCCGGCGGGCTCGGCAATGATTCCTTCGTTCTGATACAACGCAAGCTGTTCCGTGCACACGGCACCTTCGGAGACGGTATCCCAATGCAGGCGGCCCTGGTTGGCTTCCAGAACCTTAAAAGGTAACTCCCCTATGCGTTTGACAGCGGCACCATCCACAAATGGGTCCACGGTTTCCAGCGTCACCGGTTCGCCCGCTGTAAAGGCTGCGCTGAGTGACGCCGCCCCGGCCGGCTCAATCCCCACCACTGCCGTGCGAGGGGCCATGTCCGCTAGATACGACGTGATGCCGGAGATCAGACCGCCACCGCCGACGGGTACCACGACGGTGTCGAGGGACTTGCCCAAAGATGATAGCTGCGCCACGATCTCAGCGGCGACCGTGCCCTGGCCGGTGACGGTATCGCGGGAGTCAAAAGGCTCGATGAAAAACGCACCACGCTCCGCGGCATCTGCGTGTGCTGCAGCTGCTGCCTCATCAAAGTTAGCGCCAGTGACGACGAGCTCCACGAAGTCCCCACCATGAACGAGGATGCGGTCGCGCTTCTGCTTCGGAGTGGGTTCCGGGACGTAAATCTTGCCTTGGATCCCCATGGTCCGGCAGGCGTAAGCCACGCCTTGGGCATGGTTGCCTGCCGACGCCGTGACGATGCCCTGCGCGCGCTGCTTCTCACCAAGGTTGGACATTCCGTAGATGGCGCCGCGAATCTTGTAGGAGCGAACGTCCTGCAGGTCCTCACGTTTGAGGTAGACCTCATACCCGGTTTCCTGGGACAGGCGCGGGCAGTATTGCAGAGGGGTCGGGGCGATCTCCGAGCTAATGCGTGATTGGGCCAGCTGGATATCCGAGGCGTGGACTGGCTCGAAGTCTTCCGGGGTGCGTGTCATGGTGGCTCATTCTACGCGCTGCCCTTAGCACAGTGCGCATTACCTAGCACTCGACCGGTTCACCGAAGGTTCACCCAGATCTTGCCCGGACGTCATGTTCTGTTCCTCAAAGCGGCACACAGCGGCACGTACCGTAGTTCGGAATCTTTCCGTCTCATCACAAGGAGCCTCCTACTATGTCTCGCTCTGTCTCCCGCCGCGCCCTTGCCCTGTGCGTCGCAACCGCTACCAGCCTCAGCCTGGCTGCCCCGGCAGCATCCGCCAAGATTGTGGATAACGTTATTGAGCACTCTGTTGCCAACGCCAGCCTCAAGGTGTCCCCGATTGGCACCTACGAGTCGGGGGTATACAAGGAGTCCGCTGCCGAAATCGTGGCCTTCCACCCAGCAACCAAGCGCATCCTCACCGTCAATGCTCATGCCGGTGAGATTGATGTTCTCGATGCTTCCGACCCGACAACCCTCACTCGCATCGGTTCGATTTCCGCAGGCGAAGGCAAAGAGATCAACTCTGTTGCTGTTCGCCCTGACGGTCTGGCTGTCGCCGCCGTTCAGCAGGCCGACAAGACCGAGGAAGGCGAAGCGCTGTTCTTCAACGTCGCGGCTGAGAACCTGGAGTCCGCAGAGTTGGGCCGCGTGACCGTCGGCGCTCTTCCGGATAACGTTCATATCACTGCCGATGGCGGCTACGCCCTCGTGGCCAACGAGGGTGAGCCCTCCAACGAGCTCAACGCTGAAGGTACTGATTACGCTACGGACCCGGAGGGCTCCGTGTCCGTTATCAAGCTGCCAGAGAGCGTCGAAGCCCCAACCGAGGCTGATGCCCGCGTTGCTGACTTTAAGGACTTTGACGGACAGGACCTCCCGGAGGGCGTGCGCGTCTTCGGCCCGTCCGCGCACGAGTCCAAGCCTTCCATCGACTTCGAGCCTGAGTACATCTCCTCCCAGGACGGCAAGGCATTCGTGACATTGCAGGAGGCCAATGCGATTTCCATCGTCGATATCGAGTCCGCCACCGTGGAGAAGATTCTGCCGGCACACATCGCTGATCACTCCACGGTTCCGCTCGATACCTCCAACAAGGATGACAAGGCTGAGCTCCGCACGGTTCCGGTGAAGGGCCTGTCCATGCCGGATTCCATCGGTGCTTTCACTGCGGGTGGCCAGACTTATTTCGCCACCGCCAATGAGGGCGACGCCCGCGAGTGGGGTGTCAAGGAGAAGGACGGCGGCTCCGGCGTCTACACCGATGAGGTGGAGCTCGGGGACCTTGTTGAGGAAGGCAAGGTGTGCGAGGGCGCGCTTGGCGACGTCTCCCTGGAAGACCTCGCCGACAAGAAGCAGGCCGGCAACCTAAAGCTCACCAACGCCTCCGGCTGGAATGAGGAGAAGGGCTGCTTCGACGAACTGTACGCCTACGGCTCCCGCTCCTTCAGCATCTACGATGCAAACGGCACCGTTGTCTTCGACTCCGGCGCTCAGTTCGAGCAGATCACGGCAGAGCTCAACGAGCCGGGCGTGTTCCACCACAACGCCAACAATGACGAGGCTGAATTCGATGACCGCTCCGACAACAAGGGCCCCGAGCCGGAGGCCCTCGTTATTGGCAAGGTGGGCGAGCGCACCTACGCCTTCATTGGTGCTGAGCGTGTCGGCGGCATCTTCGTCTACGACGTCACCGACCCCGCCAACGCTTCCTTTGTCACCTACGTCAACAACCGTGACTTCTCCACCGATGAGTTTGCTGATGCCGGTGACCTCGGCCCTGAGGGCTTCGCTTTCGTAGATAAGGCGGACTCTCCAAATGGTGATTACCTGCTCATCGTCGGCAACGAGGTTTCTGGTACCACCACTGTCTACTCCGTCGAGGACCTCCTTGGCTCCACCGATGGAGAACCGGACGCCTCCAACTCCGATGACGCCGGCAACAACAGCGGCGATCAGGATGGCAAGGACGATCAGGATGGCAAGGACGATCAGGATGCCGGCACCGACCAGGGCAATTCTGACCAAAACGACGACAGCAAGGACACCCAGGGCGGCAAGGATTCCAAGGGCTCTGCGGAGAACAGCTCCCGCTCGGTTTCTGGCGGTGTCATCGCCGGTTCCGCCATTGGTGTGATTGCCGCGCTGGCCGCAACCATTGGCATTCTGCGTGTCCCGGGCGTCCGCGAGACCGTACTCAGCCTCGCCCCGGCTCCGCTGCGTGCACAGCTGGAGAAGTTCCTCTAAGCCCTATCCACCCACGGGAAGGGGCTGCTACATTGTAATGAGCTTTCTGAGAAGCCTTTTCATATTTGCCTTTTCCCTTCACAAGGAGAACCCTCGCTATGCGTCTTTCCACATCCCTTGTCACCGTCTGCGCCACCACGCTGGCGCTGGTCACCCCGCTGGCTGCGGCGGACAACGACACCTCCGCATCCGCATCGGCCACCGCATCTGCGACCGCCGCGGCTGCCGACGCCTCCTCCGAACCCGTCTCCCAGGATGCTTCCGCCGATGCTTCCCAGGCCGCCTCCACACAGGAAGCTGGGCAGGAGCCGGCTGAAGAGCCGACGAAGGAGACCACCGGCTTCGACGGCGGTTTGTCAAGTGTTGGCCACCCCAACACGTCAGAGCTGTCCCAGGAGTGCAAGGATGAGGTCAACCAGGCGCGTAAGGACCACGAGGCTGCCGTCGCCGACGGCACTGCAGGGTCGTCCTTCATGGGCCCGCAGGAGCTGGCATACGGCGTGCTGAATGGCTACGGCTCCTCAGGCATGCCGGAGAAGCCGGAGTGCATTGAGACGGAGAAGGAAGCGAAGCTGGAGAAAGAGTGGGACGAGATGCCTGAGTTCGTCCAGTCTGCTCGCCCGACGGAGAAAACGAAGGAAATCTCCGCGTGGGTTGTCGGCGCCTTGGCTCTGCTCTCCGCGGGGATCCGCGTTGCGGTCGTCGCGGCTGAGTTCGACCCGTCCATCCTGAACGGCCTGCGCGCCTTCCTCAAGAGCATGGGCTTCTACTGGGACAACAGTAAGAAGAACGACAAGGCCGACGTAAAGGCTGCGAACTAAGCCACAGAGTCAACACTGGGAGGCGCTGCGAGACTTTCTCCGCAGCGCCTCCCCTTGTGTTAGCCGTGGATGACTCTGCTCCTCCCCCGCAGTCATCACCGAAAATGTTGGGACGACCCTCACCTTGACCACGCTGGTGAACATGAACGCCTCCGACCGCGGCCCCGCCCGCTGGGCGCTCACGTCCCGCGTGGTCAAGCGCATCCCCAACACCCACGACACGGTGGGCACCAAAGTCCCCGTCGTCGCCGTTGGCGGGCAGCGCTCTACCCGCGACAAGAACACCTGGCAGGTCACCACCCCGATGCCCATCGCCTGGGCCACCCCGGACACCAAGGAGGTTTCGCGCGCACGCGCCGAGATCCCTCAGGACCAGGGGCAGCGCCTGGAAAAGGCCCGCAAGGACGCCGAGCTCGTCATTGCTGCGAAGAACTCGCTTGTCGAGGTCTAGTCCGCTCGCTCACCTTCTTCGACGGCGGCGCCGGCGGCGCATGGAGGGTGCTTGCCATCTGGATCGCAGCAGGGTTTGTGATGCTGATGTTCGACCGGTCGAAGAAACATGTGAACGCCCGGTAATGCAGATGAACAGCAGAAGAATTTAATCTGAACAGCTGGATAGAATCCTCTTCCGGATTGAAAGCGCTTTCACCCTTTGGTTCAATGTTCGCTGTGAGAAACTCCATCAAATTTTCAGGCTCAATCGCAATCCTGGTCGGCCTATCTCAGATCGGCGCTATTACTAGCGTCGCGGCGGTTGCCGCAGAATCCACCATTGTCCAGTCGCACGACGCAGTTTCCCGCATTCGCCTTCCACACGGTCCTGCCCCGACTCCGTGGATCGCTGCCCACCGCGGCCAGTGGCGCGACAATCCCGAAAATTCAATTCCCGGCATTCTCGACGCTATCAAGGACGGTGCCGACATTGTGGAGATCGACATCAGCAGCACCAAGGATGGCCATCTCGTCCTCATGCACGATAAGACTGTCGACCGCACCACAAACGGAACGGGCAACGTTGCGGACATGACTCTTGAGGAGATCAAGAAACTGCGCCTGCGCCAGAACCAGGGCAATGGTCCCGCACCTGTAACCGAATATCAGGTACCGACCTTCAAGGAAGTTCTCGCGGCGGTGAAGGGTAAGAATGTGCTCCTCAACCTTGACAAGGGTTGGGAGCACCGCGACCAAATGCTCACGGAGATTCTGGAAGAGGACATGCTCCAATACGCCCTTTTCAAGGGATCCCCTACCGTCGAGGAAGCGGTCGCGTTTATGAAAGCGAACCCTGACGCCTATTACATGCACGTTATCAACGACAAGGAAGCTGACCACTTTGACAAGTTTGTCGAAGCCGGTGTCATGCCAGACGTTTTCGAAATCGCCTGGGACTCCGATTCCGACCCTCAAGGTGCTGACGATTTCTGGAAAAAGGTAGACGGCAAGGCCGCCATCTACGCCAACTCTATGTGGAACTCTGTGGGCGGTGGCCACACGGACGAGGCCTCCCTCATCGATCCGGCTACCGGTTGGGGCTACCACGTTGCCCGTGGCGCAGACATTATTCAGACCGACAATGTAAAGTCCATCTACGCTTGGCGCTCCGGCGAGGACATCACCAAGTACGGTCTGAAGGAAGGTTCTATTCGAGTCCAAGCCGAAGATTACGTGAACGATCCGGCGTGGTTCAAGGACGACAACGAGAAGAACGATTGCAAGGTTCCCGTTGCCCATCCCGGCAATCCGATTGACGCGTGCAACCTCGATGGGGCACAGATCATCCAGTACATCCGAGACGAGTTCTGGGCACTGGATTTCGATATTCCTAAGGACGGCGAGTACGAGCTGACCATGCGCCAGTCCGCCGACACCGAGCCCGGTGGCACCGTCACGGTGGAGACCGGCGATGGGCAGCGCCGAGTGGTGGCAACCCCGAATACCACCCACAACCGCCACTTCACGGTAATTAGCTTGGGCAAGTACGACTTGAAGAAGGGCACCAACCGCATCAAGTTCACTTTCACCCATCCCGACTACATGTCAGTCGACTGGGTTCAGGCCGACCTTGTCGTGCCAACGGCTACGACTGTAACCGCACCCGCACCAGCACCAGTAGTCACCACCGTCATCCCGCCCGCGCCGGCGCCGAAAACAACCGTTGTGACCACCACTGTTGCTGACCCTACTGTCAAGCAAGACACTTCATCGAGGGCCGGTAGCAGCGCCGGGCTGTTCATCGGCGGCACCTTCCTCGGCGCGTTCGCAGTAGTTTTCGCTTTGATCGCCGGCTTGGGCGGCGCGATCAACACCGCCGCGGATCAGATTCGCGCAATGCTTCCGATGTAAGTCGGGTTTCGAATCTCAACCCCGTTTCCGCAGACCCCCGCCGCAATCTGAACTGCTCCCCATTAGTTGGACTGAGAAATCAGTTACCGACTACCGGGGAGCAGTTTTCAATGAGACCACGAAGTTCGCTGAGTGAGACTCAGCGGGGGTCTCACCACCAAATACATAAATGACAGCCATCCGACGAATCTGAAAGGCCAAAAAGATGGGCGAGCTACGAGTAACCAGAACCAACCTTTCCGATGGCCGCGAGCTCCTCTATTTCGACGAGCCAGGCACCCCCGAACGAACCGCCAGCGATTTTCGCGACTTGCCGCGCGTGCAAACTGAGTCGTGGATGCGCCGAGATCCTCTGACCGGCGATTGGGCGATCTACGCGGCACATCGCCAGAACCGCACGTTCTTGCCTCCCGCAAACGAGGACCCTCTGGCTCCTACACGTCTGGGACAGCATCCTAGTGAAATTCCCGAAGACGATTACCAAATAACGGTTTTTGAGAACCGGTTTCCGTCGTTGAGTATGCACCTCGGCTTTGCGGAAGGCCACGATCCCTACGTTGGCGGAAATGAGCTCTTCCACCGCGCTCCTGCCCTCGGCCGCTGCGAGGTCGTGTGTTTCACCCCAGACGCAGACGGTTCATTCAAAGATCTCCCGCTGGCGAGAAAGCGTGCCCTCATCGACGTGTGGGCGCAGCGAACGGAGGAGTTGGAAGCCATCGATGATGTCGCTTTGGTGTTCCCGTTCGAGAATCGCGGCGAGGAGATTGGCGTAACTCTTCATCACCCGCACGGCCAGATTTACTCTTACCCGTTCGTGCCTCCTCGTGCTGCGGCCATCGCGAAACAGGCGCGCACCCATCGGTCGAGCCGGAGCACATCGCTCTTCGACGAGATCATCGCGGCTGAGCTCCATGCCGGCGATCGCGTTATCGCCGACACCCCCCACTTCCTCGTGTTCACCCCCGCCGCTGCCAAATGGCCCCTCGAAATTATGGTGATGGCAAAACGAGCGGTCCCCTCATTCCCCCATCTCACCTCCGAGGAACGGGATGACCTCGCGGCCATACTTGACTCCCTGTTCCGCGCAGTCGACATGTTCTTTGAGGGCGTTGAGCGGACACCCTACATTGCGGCATGGAACCAGGCACCCGCTAAGTCGCCAGACGATGGCAGGCTGCATCTTCAGCTGTTCTCTCTCATGCGCTCCCCCGGCCGGATGAAATACCTGGCGGGCAGCGAATCCGGGATGGGGGTTTGGGTTAGCGACACCACCCCCGAATCAGTTGCCAGTAAAATGCGACAACTATACGTTCCCGATTAGCGCCCGCCGCCTGAGAATTGATGAGCCGTGGCCAGCGTGCGCCCTGGCACAAAATGGCCCACTAGCGTTTCATGAACCACGGGCTGTCGCGGGTTTTCCAATCTTGAACCCATTACCTGAGAGGCCCGTGCCACTACCCCTTCAACAGGCAGCCGAAGAGTGGCTAGACCGAGATCCTGCCACCTCGGAAACACTCCATCCACGCCAGTAACGCTGACAGCTTCAGGAATTTTCAAGCCAGCCATAGTGCAATAGTCAATGAACTGCAAAGCTCGGTCGTCTGCGGGAAACATTACGCAAGTAGCGCGCCCGGAACTGACGAGTTCGAGAACCCGTTTTATGGTCGCCATCCGTTTGCCGTGTCCCCCAGCATCAACGACTGCAACGTCCACCCCTGCTTCTCGAAGAGTTCGGATCATCGCTAGCGACCTGTGCGACTCGGATGAAGACACCTCAGCGGGAACATTCACGACACAAACAGTCTGATGACCATGATAGATAACATTGTTCGCCATTATCTCGCCATGCGCGTCCTCGTCGTAAGAAATCGCTGTAATCTCATCGTGGAGTTCCGGACGCCCGATCGAAATCATCGGGACAGTATCAAGGAGAAGTTCCACGTCTGACGGGCGGATGGAGCCGGTCGCAAGAAATATGCCGTTGACACCGAGCTTTAGCATCCGGTCGAGCGCCGAAAGCTCGTCGGCGGTGCGGCCTCTGATTGTGGGCACCGAAGCAACGAGCTGGAAACCAGCTTCTTCTGATTGGCGCTGAAGCTGCGAGTAGAAGAAGCCGTAGTAGGTGCTCGCGGGATTTCGAAGCAGTAATCCCACCGTCGGAATCTCATTCTTGCGTCCCGCTAAGGTTTGAGCTGCAACATTAGGCACATAGCCTAACGAAGAGATTGCATCGTTTACTCGGGTGATCGTTTCTTTGCTAACCGAGGAATTCCCGGTCATTACTCGAGACACGGTTGCGCGGGAAACACCCGCAACGCGCGCCACATCATCCATCGTGATGCGCGTTGTGTGGCTGCGTGTGTTTTGCATTGACCGGCCTCGGGAAAGCTGACGGAGAAATGGTAAGCGCCAATTCTAATTGCCGCCGTCAACCGATGCCACTCAGCCTCCCCTATTTGCGCGATGAAAGGAAGCGGTTGAGCAGCATCGGCCAATCGGTCTGGATGATGTCAGCGCCGTGATCTACAAGGAGACCCCAACCCTTTTCAGGTTCATCCAGAACCGAAACTTCGTCGTCCCAACCGAGAAATAGCGGAACACGGTTCGGAAGGTTCAGTGCATTGAGCTGCACCAAAAGATTCGCGTCATGCAGATTCTTTGCAAGATCGGGAGATGCCAACTCCGAGCCATCATTCTCCGCGACAATCTCGATTGCCATAGTGTTGATCCCGCCAAGCGAAAGGACGAGATCCACTTCTTCGATCGTTTTCACAATCGGCATGAATGGATACTTCACCGGGTGGGAGGCAAGCTCCTCTAACCACTGGATCGATACTGGCGCTTTTAGCAGCACCCGGTCTGCGCATTGAAAACTATCGAGGAACGGCAACAGTCTCTGCCAGTAATTCCACGACCGGTCGATGTTGACTATCGTATCCGAAGATGACTCGAGAATGGTCGCGAGTTTTTCGACCCCGCACTTCTCAGCCTCGGCCAAAACAAAAGTTTCATATTGCAGGCGCTCCAGCTCCCCTGTTGACAGGGTTAAGATGTCTTGGTCCAACCCAAAGTAGTGACCTTCGTAGCCGTTGTGAAACGTGAAGAAATCACCGTCGGTCGATTCGATAACATCAATCTCCACAATGTCGGCCCCGGAGACTACCGCAGCCCGAACTGCCTTGGCTGTGTTCTCAACGATACTGCCCGAGTTCTGCCCTCGGTGAACAGCCACCAGTGGTTTCTTAGCTCTGATTGCAGACAAGAAGCGGTGGTTTATGTCTTGATAGGCGGGATCACCAATAACATCGAATGCCATTAATTCATAACCTCGTTCATTTTAGTCGGGAGCGCCCTACGGCGGAAGATGTTCCTCAGCCATCCCAATCCGAATCGGCGACGGGCGTGAGACGGCTTGCTGCTGCGACCGTAAACCGAGTAAAGCACCAAGCTAGAAATGATCATCAGGAGCACCGTGTAAACAAACGTGAGCGCAGTCGTATCATTCAAGGTGTCCGACTCAGTTGCGTTGTAGATGAAAATGCCTAACGGCTGGTAGAACGGGTGCGCAAGGAAGATTGCGGTGTCGTAGTTGTCCAACAACGCATTGAAATTTCGAGCAGTGATTGCCGCAGCGACAGGCAATACGATTGGCAAAAGGATCTTCCTGAAAATATTGAACTCGCTAGCTCCAAGCAGTGACCCAGCTTCCTCGAGATTGTCGGGAACACCTGTGTAAGAGGCCTTCAGCATCCTGAGCGTAAATGGAATTTTCTCGATTACGTAACCGATTGCCAACAGAATCACCGTGCCAGAAAGAACCTGCCCGAACACCAGTGGCTGCGGTGTGCTGAAGGTAAGCAGGAGACCCAATGCGATCATCGTTCCCGGCAGCAACCAAGGGATGTGCAAGAGGTACTCGAGCCAGATTGTCACAGTATTGCGGTGTCGCTGGATCAAGCGTGCGACAAAAAGCATCGCGAAAACAACCACCACTGAAGCAACCGCGGAGTACGCGATCGAGATAGCGAACGGTTTGATGGCGGCGGGATCCGTGAAGATGCGTGCGTAGTTGCTCAGCGTGAAATCTGCAAAGCGAATCTGACCGCTGCTAATCGCCGAAGCATTAGTGAACGAGAAAATGAAGATTAGTACGGGCGGTGTGACATAGATCAGCCAGAGGAGCCACGCGAGGAAGTGGACAATGGCATTCACCACTGGGTTGTCAATCTTCTGTTTCTGAAGCGCAACCGGAACTTTAGACACAGAAAAGTAAGTTCCGCCCTTTTCGGCACGGTTAAGTATCGCCAGCATGATGATCGTCATGATGCCCAGGAACATAGCTAGCGTCGCAGCAAGGTCGCGAGAACTGACAGTCCGAGAGAAGGTCAGAATCATCGGCGATATCGTCTGGAAGTTCTCTCCGCCAAGGATCAAAGGGGCGGTGAGAGCTCCAAGGCCTCCAAGGAATGTAAGAATCGTGATGGCGAACACCATGGGTCGAAGGACTGGTAGAACAACCGCTCTGAATGTTTGCCATGTCGAGGCGCCCATCTGTTTCGACGCTTCAATGGTCTGGTAGTCAATCTTCGAAATCGAGTCAGAAAGAAAGAGCAGGTGACTTCCAGTCCCAGAGAAGGTCATGACCAAAATGACCGCGAGTGCACCTTTAAACCAGTTGGTGCCCATCTCAGGAAAGATCCTCGCCACCGCGTTAGTCAGGTAGCCGTTCGAACCGTAAATCAAGTTGTAAGCCGCAACCATAACGACACCGCCGTAAAGCAGCGGCGTAGCGAATCCGAGAAATAGAATCCGGGAGCCCTTGATGTCAAAGTAGCGGGTGACGAGAACGATAAAGATGCCGACCACGTTCACCGTGATGCAGAGCGCGAATGCGAGAATGATTGAGTTTCGAAGCGACTTCATCGCACGCTCGGAAGCAAACAGCTTGGAAAAAACGTCTAAACTCCATTCGCCGTTCTGTCTGAACACTCCCAGTAGGAGTGAGAGGTTCGGCCAGATCAAGAAGGTGATAAGAACGTATGCCATCACGATGAGAACCACGATGTTGAGGGGGGACTTCAACATCGAGCGAATCGATAAAAGGTTTTTATTCATCGGTTCATCTCCTACTTCGCTACCCGGCGACCGTCTGCGTCGAAGCTGTTAATGGATGAGTCTTCTAGCAGCAGCGTGACTTCGCGGCCTACGATGTTCTGCGGGATTGGCCCCGACACGTTAACCCGCAAGGGAGCGCCGAGCGCGTTGACCTCGAGAACGGAGTGGTCACCCAGGTAGCTTTCGCCAACAACTGTCGCTGGGAGTCGTAGGGCGCCGCCGGCACTCGACTGAGCTTCAGCAGGTTGGATCGTCAGTCGCTCTGGCCGGATATAGTGCGTGTGCGACGGAGAGAGGTGCGCTCCTTGGTTATTCAGCTCAGCAATCTGAGCTTCGCTGAGCCCATTAACCTGCCCGAGGAAGGTGCAGACAAACTCCGTTGCCGATTCTTCATATAGTTCGCGTGGGGTGCCAACCTGTTCGATGCGCCCCTCGTTCAGCACAGCGATGCGGTCGGACATCGAAAGGGCTTCTTCTTGGTCGTGGGTGACGTAGACCGTGGTGATCCCCACCTCGGACTGGATGTCCTTCAGCTGGATACGCAGCTGCTTTCGAAGGCGCGCGTCGAGGTTCGACAACGGCTCGTCGAGGAGCAGAATACTTGGTTCCATGACCAGGGCTCGCGCGATAGCAACGCGCTGCTGCTGGCCCCCGGATAGCTCAGAAATTTGCTTACCTAGTTGCTCGTCCGTGAGGGATACTTGCCGCGCCGCTCTGGTGGCCCGTTCTGAAATCTCACCCTTCGGCAATTTGGCCATTTTGAGGCCGAATTCAATGTTGTCGCGCACATTCATCGACGGGAACAGCGCGTAGTTTTGAAACACCATACCAATCCCGCGTTTTGACGGGTGAGCGTAAGTTACATTCTTACCGTCAATCGCAATCGTTCCTGAAGACGGTGTAATAAAGCCTGCAAGTGCGCGAAGTGCGGTGGATTTACCGCATCCGGAAGGGCCAAGGAAAGTGAAGAACTCACCCTCGTGGACGTCGAGGTTGAAGTCAGGGATTGCAACAAAGTCGCCATAGACAACCTTGATGTGGTCAAACTTGATCATTGGGATCTCCGAAGTGGCTTGTAGGAAAGTTTTTCAGAATAAAAGCCTCGTCTTCAGGAAACGAGGCTTTAAGCCAGATCGTGGTTCGGGCGGACCTTACAGGTACTGCAGCTCGATCTTTTCAATCCAAGACGGAAGGTTCTTCGCTACAGTCGGCCAATCAATGTCCTGGGCCTTGAAAGAATCAGTCTGCTGAACAGCATCTTGGTTAGCCCCAGCGAGGGCATCCTTGTTCACGGGAGCTGTGAAGAACTCGTTTGACCACGCAGCTTGAATTTCGCCCGAACCGAACCAGTTGATGAACTCCTCGGCCTTGGCGTTGTCACTACCTGCTACCTTTGCAATGTGCTGGGTCGCCATCGGCACACCAATCGCAGGGTGAACAGCGCTGGTTTCGATACCGTACTCCTTCTCGCGGTTCGCCTTGCCTGCCAGCCACATCTGACCAGCGTCAACTTCATCGGCCTTCATGCGGGCGTAAAGGTCAGTACCCTTCACGGACTTCACACCGTTGTTGAAGTAGGCTTCGATTGCGTTCCATCCCTCGTCGGACACACCCAAGTCGCCTGTTTCGTCGAGATAGCGGGAGAGGATACCGGAAAGCACCATCTGCGTAGTTGCTCCGCCAAGACCAGACGGAACCTCATAGCGGTTGTGGAAGCGATCTTGCTCCCACAGGTCAGTCCAGTCCTTTGGAGCGTCTGCTTCGGTGAATGCCGCATCGTTATAAACGAGCATGATTGGCTCGCGCACGATCGGCCAGTACTGCTCATCATCGCCGAGACCCGCCTCAACCTTGTTAGACCAATCTGGCTTGTACGGTTCTAGGACCCCATCAGCTTTCAGATGCTCAAAGAAGACATTGTTCAAACCGAAGACCACGTCAGCCATCGGGTTGGCTTTTTCAGCAACGAGGCGGTCTTGAATTTCACCACCGCCGAGGTTCACAAACTCAACCGTGAAGCCGGCCTCAGCCGCCTTCTCAGAGAGCCACTCACCGCGGCCGTCGGAAACGGAATTGGAGTAGATGACGAGCGGATCGTTCGAGCCGCCTTCAGAGGACGAGCTGCAGGCCGTTAGGGAGATAGCGACGGCAGCCGAAGTGATCAGCGCGGCTGCTTTCTTCAAGATAGATGTGCGATTCACGAAGATGGCCTTTCGATGAAAACTAAGTGGGATCAGGAAGCGGTCCTCGTTCGAAGCGGGAACTCCGAATCACCCGTGAACGCGCTTTCATCGGACATAATTCACCCTGGTGGTAAAATTTCGGTTACGAGTAACTTAACCTGGCGAAAATTTTTGGAAGCGCTTTCATTACTTGAATCGCAAGCTGTCGCTATAACATGAACTGGTCAAATGGGTTTGGTACTTGGTCTGCTCACATCATGCTCAAGCACATGGAGCCGCAAAACCTGCACTTACCCGCAGCAACACTCGCGATGAGCGCTGTGTTGGTGCAGGCGACTACCCCGCAGGCATAATGTCCCGTATGCCTTTAGGTGACGGTCCACTCATTGTTCAGTCGGACAAGGCGGTCCTCCCCGATGTCTCGCACCCGGAAGCGGGCGCGGCACGCGCGGCACTCGCACCGTACGCGGAGCTCGAGCGCGCGCCTGAGCACATCCACACCTACCGCATCACCCCACTTACACTGTGGAACGCCCGCGCCGCCGGCTTTGACGCCGAGCAGGCCGTGGACGTGCTCGAGCGGTACTCCCGCTTCCCCGTCCCGCCGGCGCTGCTCGTAGACGTCGCCGAGACCATGGCCCGCTACGGCCGGTTGAAGCTGGTGAAACACCCCGCCCACGGGCTCATCCTGGAGGCGGACGACCCCCCGATCCTCACCGAGGTCACCCGCCGCCAGAAAATCCAGCCCCTCATAGCGAAGCCTATCGACGACCTCACGGTCCCCGTCCACCCCTCCGCCCGCGGCCAAATCAAACAGGAGCTGACGAAGCTGGGCTGGCCCGTGGAGGACCTCGCCGGCTACGTCGACGGCGAATCCTTCTGGCAGGGCGGCTCCGGTGTGGTGGTCTTACCCTGCAGCGCCGACAAAACCATTGTCGGCGCGGCGTCGATGGCGCAGGCGCAGACCACCACCTTGATCTTGGTCACCAACACCGTCGCCGGCCGCCAGTAGCGCGACGAACTGCTGCGCCGCACCACCCTGACCACGGAAGAAATCGGCGAATACTCCGGTGAGAAAAAGGAGATCCGCCCCGTCACCAGCGCCACCTACCAGGTGGTCACCCTCAAGACGAAGGGCGAGTACCGGGCGCTCGAGCTTTTCGACTCCCGCGACTGGGGCTTAATCATCTACGACGAAGTCCATCTCCTGCCCGCCCCAATCTTCCGCATGGCCGCGGACCTCCAGTCGCGCCGCCGACTGGGACTGACCGCCACACTCGTGCGCGAGGACGGCCGCGAGGACGACGTGTTCTCCCTCATCGGGCCCAAGCGCTACGACGCCCCTGGAAAGAACTCGAGATGGCCGGCTACATCGCCACCGCCGAGTGCGTGGAAGTGCGCACCACGCTTACCGACGAAGAACGCCTCACCTACACCACCGCAGAGGCCCGCGAACGATATCGTCTGGCGGCTTGTTCGGCGGGCAAGCTGGAGGTCGTCGACAAGCTTCTTGCGACGCATAAGGGGCAGCAGACCTTGATCATCGGCGCGTACGTGGAGCATCTCGAGGAGCTCGCATCGTGTATCGACGCTCCCTCGGTCGACGGAAAAACCACCACCGAAAAGCGCGAAGAGGCCTTCCAAGCGTTCCGGGACGGCGAGATCTCCACACTGGTGGTGTCGAAGGTGGCGAACTTCTCCATCGACCTGCCCGAAGCCGCCGTGGCCATCCAGGTCTCCGGTACCTTCAGCTCGCGACAAGAAGAAGCCCAACGTCTGGGGCGTTTGCTGCGGCCCAAAGCCGACGGCGCGGAGGCAGTGTTCTACACCGTCGTTGCCCGCGACACCCTGGACTCCGAATACGCCATGCACCGGCAACGCTTCCTCGCCGAGCGAGCCTACGCGTACCGGTTGGTCGATTCCGCCGACCTTTAGACTTGAATGCCATGAGTGGCATGAAGGTATTCAAGTTCGACGTCGACGAGGACTTTGCGAAGCAGCACAACGAAATGGTGCGCGAGACCAAGAACATGGTGCTCTCCGGCATCGCGCTCTTCATCCTCAGTATCGCCGGTGGCATCGCCGCGTGGATCTTCATCGCCCCCACGTCGCCGTGGCGCCTCCACGCCTCCGTTGGCCTGATCCTCTTCGGCCTCATGATGCTCATCGTCGCACTCATGTTGCCCAAGTCAGTGGGTAAGACGCAGGCGCTTTACGACGCCCACCCGCTCGCCCCAGGCTAGGCCCTAGAACAATTCCTTCGTTGCAATCTCAGCGCCCTCAACGAGGGACTCCAACTTAGCCCACGCGATCTGGTGGTGCAGGCGACCACCGAGGCCGCAGTCGGTCGACGCGATGACGTTTTCTGGACCGACCAGCTCGGCGAACTGGATGATGCGGTCAGCAACTAGGCGCGGGTGTTCAACGGCATTGGTGGAGTGAGACACCACTCCTGGGTAGATGACGGTGCCTTCCGGCAAAGTGTGGTCCTTCCACACGCGCCACTCATGCGCGTGGCGCGGCGACGCTCCCTCGAAAGAGAACCCGCCGACTTTAGCCTGCAGGATCTCATCGATGATGTCCTCAAACGGGATGTCCGTCACGTGCGGTCCGTGCCACGAACCCCAGCAGATGTGCAGACGGGTTTGCTCGCGCGGGATGTCCTTGATGGACTCGTTGAGGATTTCAATGCGCTCGTGCAAGAAGGCCTGGAAATCCTTCACGGTTGGCTCCGGCACGACGGAATCCCAGGCCTCCGCCAGGTCCGGGGCATCGAATTGCACGGTCAATCCTGCATCGGTGATGGCCTTGTATTCCACCGACAAAGCCTCACCACAGGCGCGGACCAGCTCGGACTCATCCTCGTAGTACTTATTGGGAAGACGTGCGGCAGCACCCGGGGATAGGGCGGCGACGAAGCCCTCGGTGTCTGCGGGGAGGGCGTCGGCAAGCAGCTTCACATCAGCCTCGACCTGCTCCTGGCCGATGTAGGTCACCGGGCCGGTGAACTCCGGATTAGCCACCTTCTTGCGCCCAGTGAAAATGCCTGAATCCGGGTCGTTGTAAGCCTCAGAGAACAGGGCACGGTCGCGGCGATCCTTCATCGAGGACAGACGAATCTTCCCCGGCTCGGAACGAATCTTATCGCCGATTTCCCAGCGGTCCTTGTCCGTCATGGTCAGACCACCCAGGCGGGTAAAGGAGTAGTTCCACCAGGCGCCGTAATCCACGGCGCCGGAGGTGATGTGGCCGTACTCGCCCTCGTTGATGATGTCGACGCCGAGATCCACCTGGCGCTTCACCACATCCGCGACGGAGCGCTCCAAGATTTCGTGGAATTTCTCATCTGAGATGGTTCCTGCAGAACGCTCGAGGTTGGCCTCCAGCAGTTCCTTCGTGCGCGGCAGCGAGCCGACGTGAGTCGTGCGAATCTTGTTGACCATGGGGGAAGGAATGTCCTTTCTTCTAGACTATGCTGTCTAGAATAACGTAGACATCACGCTCCCACTGGATCTCGCATCACCTTAAATTCATCCGAGGATGCCGGCCCCCATCGTGGCCTTCAGGTCACCCATGAGGTTGCTGGAGCGCTCCACACGCAGGTGCTCGCCGAGGACCATCATGGTGGACTCTTCGCCGTCGACAAGCGTGAGGTACACATCGGATTCGCCGCGGTTATTGACCAGCACCTGCTTGAGCTTGGCAATGTTATCCATCGTGCACTGGTCGGTGCGCATGGTCAGGCGCAGTGGCAAGCCCGCTCCATTGCCGGGGCCCAGGTCAGGAACGCGAATATCGGAGCAGAAGAGCGACATGCGCTCATCGCGAATCTTCACTTGGACCTTGGCCAGGATGATATTGTCCTCTGCAATCTGGGTCGCTACCAGCGAATACACCTGGTTGAACACGAGAATATCCACCTGGGCGCCGTTGTGGTCTTCCATGCTCACGATGGCCCACGGTGAGCCATCACGCTTGGAGAAGCGCCTGTCGACGCCCGAGATAATGCCGCCGATGACCAACTCTTGCCCATTGCCAACCTCACCGTTCAGAATCTTCGTAATCGGGGTATCGGTCTGCGCCTCAAGCGCTTCCTCAAAACCATCAAGTGGGTGGCCAGAGACATACAGACCCAGCATCTCGCGTTCGAGGGCGAGCTCGTGCTTGCGGTCCCAGTTCTCATCGGGGACGTCGATGGCAAAGGCAGATACCGACTCACCGTTGTCCTCGCCCCCGCCGAAGCCGGCGAAGAGATCAAACTGCCCCTTATCCGCTGCTTTCTTCGTGGTCTGGACGGAATCCACGGCATCCTCATGGATGAGCATCAGGCCCTTGCGGGGGTGTTCCAGGGAGTCGAACGCGCCGGCCTTGATGAGTGACTCCGTCACGCGCTTGGAACACGCAGCCAGCTCAATCTTGTCCAGGTAATCGGAGAAGGACGTAAACGCTCCCTTCTCACGCCGAGTCTTGACGATGGAATCCACCACTTCCCCACCAACGTTGCGGATGGCGCCCATGCCGAAGCGAATATCTTCTCCCACGGCCTGGAAAGTTTCAACGGACTCGTTAACATCCGGTGAAAGAACGCGGATACCTAGATGGCGGCAGTCAGCAAGATAGATGGCGGACTTGTCCTTCTTATCGCCCACGGAGGTCAACAGTGCAGCCATGTATTCCGGCGCGTAGTAGGCCTTGAGGTACGCCGTCCAGAAAGACACCAAACCATAGCCTGCGGCGTGGGACTTGTTAAACGCGTAGGACGCGAAGGGCTCAATCGTGCCCCACAGCGCATCCATGGCTTCCTTGGAATAGCCATTATCCTGCATGCCGCCCCAGAACTTGTCGTACTGCTGCGCCAGAACTTCCGGCTTCTTCTTACCCATCGCCTTGCGGAAGCCGTCTGCCTCACCAGCGGTGTAGTTGGCCACCTTCTGCGAGATACGCATGATCTGCTCCTGGTACACGATGAGGCCGTAGGTCTCATCGAGGATCTCTCGCAGCGGTTCCTCCAGTTCCGGGTGAATCGGAGTGATTTCCTTGCGCCCGTTCTTGCGGTCGGCGTAATCCCAGTGAGCGTTCACGCCCATCGGGCCGGGGCGGTACAGCGCCAGTGACGCAACGATATCCTTGAAGCCCGTCGGCTTCATGCGCTTAAGCAGTTCCTGCATGCCGCCGGAGTCCAGCTGGAACACGCCGAGGGTATCGCCACGCGAGAGCAGGTCATACACCTTGGAGACCTTCGGGTCATCGGCGTGTAGATCCTCGAGGCCGATTTCCTCACCGCGGTTCTTCTTGATGTTTTCCAGGCAGTCACCAATCACGGTGAGGTTGCGCAGGCCCAGGAAGTCCATCTTCAGCAGGCCAATGGCCTCACAGGCGGGGTAATCCCAGCCGGTGATGTAGGCGCCGTCGGCTGGGCGCTTCCACATGGGAATGTGGTCCATGAGGCGGACCGAGGCCATAATCACCGCACAGGCATGGACGCCTGCCTGACGAACAACGCCCTCGAGACCGCGCGCGGTCTCATAAATCTTCTTGACGTCTGGGTCGGTCTCAATCATCTGACGGACCTCGGTAGCCTCAGAGTAGCGCGCGTGATCCGGGTCCATGATGCCGGCGAGCGGGATATCCTTCGCCATGATAGCGGGCGGCAGTGCGCCGTTGATACGGTCAGCCATCTGGAATCCAGGCTGGCCAAAGTGCACCTTCGCGGAGTCTTTAATAGCCTGCTTGGTCTTCACCGTGCCGAAGGTAATCACCTGCGCGACCTTGTCCTCGCCCCAGCGGTCAGCGGCATAGGTGATCATCTCGCCGCGACGGCGATCGTCGAAGTCGATATCGATATCGGGTGCGGACGGGCGTTCTGGGTTCAAGAATCGCTCGAAGAGAAGGCCATGCTCGATGGGGTCAATGTTGGTGATCGTCAACGCGTAGGCCACGAGCGCACCTGCCGCCGAACCACGGCCCGGGCCGACGCGAATACCAATGGAGCGGGCGTGTTTGATGAGCTCAGCCACGATGAGGAAGTAGGACGGGTAGCCCTTCATGTCGATGACGCTAATCTCATACTCGGCGCGGTCGATGTATTCCTGTGGAACGTCGCCCCCGTTAAAGCGGTCCTTCAAGCCCTCCATGACCTCGTGGGTCAGCCACGAAGTTGGGGTGTGGCCTTCGGGGACGTCCGCAATCGGCATGCGGTCATGGGTATGCTCCTCCCAAATCGCGCCGTAGTCTTGAACGCGCTCCGCAATCCACAAGGTGTTATCGCAGGCTTCCGGAACCATGTGGTCCCACAGCTCGCGCATTTGTGCTGCGGACTTGATGTAGTAACCGGTGCCGTCGAATTTGAAACGGTCCGGGTCCATGAAGGTCTTGCCGGTCTGCACGCACAGCATGGCCTCGTGGGACGGCGCCTGGGATTCCAGCACGTAGTGGCAGTCATTGGTCACCAGCGGCGGCAGATCCAGCTTGCGGCCGATTTCGAGCAGGCCGTCACGCGTGCGCTTCTCGATGTCCAGCCCATGATCCATAAGCTCCAAGAAGAAGTTGTCCTTGCCGTAGATGTCCTGCCACATCGCCGCGGCTTCGAGGGCCTCGTTGAACTGACCCAGGCGCAAGCGAGTCTGAACATCACCAGATGGACAGCCGGTGGTGGCGATGATGCCTTCCGCGTGCTCAGCGATGAGCTCCGCATCCATACGCGGCCACTTGCCCAGCTGACCTTCGTAGGAGGCTAGGGAGGAGAGCTTGAATAGGTTGCGCAGACCTGTTTCATTTTCCGCCACCATGGTCTGGTGCAGGTAGGCACCGGACGCCGAGACGTCATCGCGCTTCTGGTCTGGGGTTCCCCACAGCACGCGCTTCTTGTTAAAGCGGGACTCGGGTGCCAGGTAGGCCTCGATGCCGATGATGGGCTTCACGCCAGCACTCGTCATCCTCTGATAGAAAGCGTTGGAGCCGTACATGTTGCCGTGGTCGGTCATGCCCACCGCGGGCATGCCTTGGCGAACCACTTCATCGGCCAACATATCCACCTTGGCCATGCCGTCGAGCATGGAAAATTCGGTGTGGTTGTGCAGGTGGACGAAGGAGGAGTTTTTGGCCATGCGGTCATCTTAGCGGGGCCGTCAAACTTCCCGGATTACTCAACGTCCTGTACATTTTTCTGTGATGTTCTACACTATCGCCGCCTATCTCATGTGGGGTTTCTTTCCGGCTTTCTTCCCCCTGCTGCGCCCCGCCAGCCCATTCGAAATCCTTGCTCACCGCATCGTGTGGACTGCGGTGCTCGTGACCCTCATGTTGGTGGTGACGGGCGGCTGGCGTGAGCTCAAGGCGATGAGCCTGCGCACGTGGGGCTGGATGCTGGGCTGCGGTATCACCATCACCATCAACTGGGGAACCTATGTCATCGCGGTGAACAGTGACCACGTGGCGGACGCCGCTTTGGGCTATTTCATCAACCCTCTCGTCTCAGTGGCCTTGGGCATCATGTTCCTCAAGGAGACGTTGACCAAGGCGCAGGTGGCGTCGGTCAGCATTGCGTTCGTGGCGGTTGTGTGGCTGACATTCATGACCGGCCAGGCGCCGTATTATTCACTGGCCCTGGCCTTCAGTTTCGCTATTTATGGCTTGCTCAAGAAACAGATTTCGGTCTCCTCCATGGGGTCAGTGGCCGCGGAAACCATCGTCATGCTGCCGTTTGCTCTCATCTATCTGGGCTACCTGCAGGCCCAAGGCGAATCCACCTTCACTTCTGAAGGCCCCGGACACATCGCGCTTCTGGTGACGTCCGGCCTCGTCACGGCCCTACCGCTGCTGTGCTTCGCACAAGGAGCTAAGCACCTTCGTCTTTCTACGTTGGGCATGCTGCAGTACATGACGCCCATCATGCAGATGTTGTGGGCAGTGTTCGTGACCCAGGAGCATATGCCAACCGAACGCTGGATCGGCTTCATCATCATCTGGGTGGCGGTCATCATTTACCTGGCGGATTTGGTGCGTATGGGCCGCGCTTTGCGACGTCGCGCCCGTCCCCACCCCGCCCCGGATCACACCCCGAGCTAGGAGCGGTTGCGCAGCTCTTCGCGGGCTTGCTTGGCACGCGTGCGCTTGGCAGCCTCCTCATCGGCGTTGAGCGCCCAGCGCGGCATGAGCACGGCCATGGCGATGCAGTACAGTGCTACAATGCCGAGAATGCCCAAGGTCATTCCATCGCTGCCGAGGACTGCGAGGGCGATGAAAGACAGAACCGTGATGATAGCTCCTGCCCACACCAGGATGTACGCGAAGCGGTAATTAGCAGGCCACGTAGAGGTCTTAGGAAATAGGCGCATGGTTACCTCTTAAGGTTTCGCGGTCTGGTGGACGTTGGACGGTGGGCGGACTCCGAAGGAGCCCCAGGGGGCGTCGGCAGGCGCGGCCTCCACAGTCGCCACACGGGGATCTGCGGCGAGCGCACGCAGCTCCGCACCGCTGGAATATACCACCGCAGCATCCACGGTGGTGGGGGCCTCCTCACCGATGTCGCGGGCGCGGTCTGCCACGCGGTGGAGCACAGTATCGATGACATCGGAGCGGTCCTTGCCCGCAGTAGGCTCCGGGACGACCACGGGGGCTGCCAAGCCGATAACGATGGCGTTCATGCGCTGAACAGGGCTCAGGAGGTCAGCGGTTTCCTCGGGGGTAAGTGCGTCATTAAACCCCACCAGCGCGTACGTCGGCTCGTCGGCCTGCGCCAGTGATTCCTCGGCACGCTCACGGTACTCGGCGGCGCTTTCTGCGCCATCTGGTCCCAGCTGATCGCCCTGCAGCGCGGTACTCGGTTGGGTACCGAGCACACCAAACGCAAGCACAACGGCACAGGCCGCCACGGCCAGCAGCACGAGGGCAGCGATGCGCCGCCGCCGATAGATGTGTGCGCTGGGGACTCGCCGGTTCATCATCCGCGCAGAACCTCAACCGCATGTTCCAGATCTTCTGGATACGGGGCCGTGCACTCGAACCACTTACCGGTGCCCGGGTGAGTAAAGCCCAAGGTGACCGCATGCAGCCACTGGCGGATAAGCCCCACCCGTTTGGCTAGGTTCGGATCACAGCCATACATCGGATCACCGACGCACGGGTGCCCAGTGGCAGACATGTGGACGCGAATCTGGTGCGTACGGCCGGTCTCCAAGTGGACTTCGAGGAGGCTAGCCTCGCGGAAAGCCTCGAGCAGCGTGTAGTGCGTCACCGCCGGCTTGCCATCGTCAACCACCGCGAACTTCCAGCCCGCCGACGGATGGCGCCCAATCGGGGCATCAATGGTGCCAACGATGGGATCCGGCAGACCTTGGACCACCGCGTGGTAGGTCTTTTCCACGGTGCGTTCGCGAAAGGCGGTCTTGAGCTGGGAGTAGGCACGTTCGCTGGCTGCCACAACCATGACGCCAGACGTTCCCACGTCGAGGCGGTGGACAATGCCTTTGCGTTCGGTAGGGCCGGCGTCGGCAAGCGCATAGCCCGCCGCCCGCAACCCACCAATCACGGTGGGGCCGTCCCAGCCCAACGTGGGGTGTGCGGCCACGCCCACCGGTTTGTACACACAGATGATGTCCTCATCCGAGTAGAGGACATCCATCCCCTCAACCAGCTCTTCCTTCGGAACGAGGGGCTCGTCCGGAGCGGGCATCATGACATCCACCCACCCCCCGGCAGTGAGCCTCTCGGACTTGCCTACAGCAACGCCGTCGATCTCTACGTCCCCCGCCGCGCACAGCTCCGCCACCTTTGCCCGAGACAGCCCAAGAAGCTTGGCCAAGGCCGCATCAGCGCGCATGCCTTCCAAGCCCTCGGGTACTGGCAACCTACGACTCTCACGCATCAGATTCCTGCGCCTCCTTCCGCTCGGCCCGGAGCATCCCGATAATAAAGACAACGACCCCACACGTAATCGACGCATCCGCGATGTTAAAGACGGCGAAGTTACCCACGGAGATGTAGTCCACCACGTGCCCAAACCAGAAGCCGGGCTCGCGGAAGAGCCGGTCCATGAGGTTGCCCAGGGCTCCGCCGCCAATCATGGCCAAACCCACGGCCTGCCAAGAATCATGGAGCCGAGGAGCAGCAATGGCGACGCCGATGACGAAAACCAACTGGATGGTGGTAAACAGCCACGTGGAGCCCTCGCCGCCCATAGAGAAGGCCGCGCCGGGATTGAAGAGGAGGTACAACCGGAACCAGTTGCCAATCACCGGCATCGCTTCACCCTCAGTGAGGATCGACAGCATGAGCTGCTTGACTGCTTGGTCGACGGCGGCCACGCCGAGCACCACCGCGGCCATTGTTCCGATATAACTCCTTGCTTTCACCCGTTCCATTCTAAACAGCCTGATCCGGTAATTTGGAATGCGTGTTTCGTGTGAGAGTCCTAGCAGTCCTGTCCGCCGCCACCTTGGGAGTAACCGGCGCGCTCGCTGGCTGTACCTATTCCCAGCCGGCCAAGCCTGTGGAGGAGCCCGTGGGCTTGCCCCTCGATGCCCCGCGCGTTACCGTCCTCTCCCCCGGTGATGGTGCCGGCCGTGTGCTGGCGTACCAGGATCTCGACTCCGAGCAGTCCCTGACCTACACGGTGGCCACTGGCTTCAACCAGGACTTGCGCAAGGACGGCAGCGAAGGCTCCTCACCTGAGGCCACCGACGAGGTCACTCTCCCACTGCAAGCCTCCGTGGAGGCTGCGACCGAGAACGTCGAAGGTCAGGTGCCGGCGAGCCGCAATGCTTTTGTCACCGTGGGCAAGCCGGAAGACGCACACGCTGATGTGGCGTCGGCCGAAGGTTTCCAGTTTGGCTGGCGCGGCACCGATACCGGGCAGATGAATTCACTGCGCCTAGCCGCCCCACAGGCCGCCACCGATGAGGCTCGCAGCACGGTAGAGCGCGCGATTACCAGCCTCACCTCCCTGCCTATCGTCTTCCCCGACGAGGAGATTGGCCGCGGTGCGCAGTGGACCGTGGAGTCTCGTGTCACCGGTGAATCGACCTTGCTGCAGACCACGACGTACACCTTGAACAAACTCGAGGGTGATGTCGCTACCCTCGATGTATCCGTGGAGCAGCGCCCGTCCCTGGGCGCCCTGTCCTTCGACAGCGCCGATGCCCCCGCCGAGCTTCACGGCAAGGAGCTCAAGGTCCTCGACTCATCAACCACATCCGAGGGCACCGTCACTGTTGATCTCTCCAAGCCCTTGCCCACGGCTGGCGCCGTCTCCATCACCACCCTCATCTCCTACGGCTCCGAGGGCTCGGACCTCCGCGTCATGCAGTCCAACGCAACTGAAATGAAGTTCCGTACCGACTAAGAGCACGCAGAAACACCCGCACTCCCCCGGTTCGAAGCCAGGGGGGGGGATGCGGGCGTACGTAAATGTGTGGGTAGCGAACTAGATTACTGCGCGGGGGCTTCTGCGCCGCCCTCTGCGGGCATCTCGCCTTCGGCGCCGCCACCGGCAGGCGCATCAACAACAGAGTCAGCACACATCTCCGGAACTTCCTCTGGCGGCACGATGTTGGTCACGAGGACACACGCCCAGGTCTTGGACAGCTTCCAGGAGCCGCCCTCGTTGATGAACTCGACCTGGTCGGCAGTCTGCTGCTGGCCGTCCGGGGTGTTGATATGGACTGTAGCCAGAGCGGAATCCGGCACAAGGCCCGGAATGACTGGGGCAACTACCTCGAAGGTGGCACCGGATTCAGCCTGGGACTGGGACATGACGTCGAAAAGCTCCGGCGCGGTCTCACTGCCTTGCACCAGCTGGACCTTCTCCTCCTGCGGCACGTTCGGGTCAGAGGCCTTGGTCAGGATCTCGTTGAGTTCCTCCACGGACGGCATCTCGGTGGAGACGACCTGGGATGCAGAGGTCTCGCCGGAAGGCTTGGCGGCGCTGCTGGTGTTGACCGCGTCATCGTCAGAAGACGAGCAGGCAGCCAGGGTGGTGGCGGCGCCTAGGGCCAGGGCTGCGACGCTCAGCTTGATGGATTTCACAGATACTCCTCACTAGGGGGTCGTGGTTAATCCCTTTCACTCTAGCGCTCACGAACATCACCCTGTGTTTCCCGCGCAGCGTTGCGCCTGAAGTACCCTGGTGGAATGACTTTTGCGCTCATCGCCACCGGCGGCACCATCGCCTGCACCACCGTCGAAGATGGCTCCCTCGTTCCCACCGTCAGCGGGCAACAGCTTGTAGAGTCCCTCGACGACTCACCTGCTGATGCACAGAGCTTCGACGTCATCGAGTTTCGTCAGCTCGATTCAAGTTCTATCACCCTGGCGGATCTGGATGAACTCCTCGCTTGCGTGCAGTCCCAGCTTGCTCGTGACGAGATTGAGGGCGTTCTCATCACCCACGGCACCGATTCCATGGAAGAGACCGCGCTGGCGCTATCGCTTTTTGATCTTGGTTCTGGGCCCATCGTTGTAACGGGCGCACAGCGCTCCTTCGATCATCCGCAGGGCGATGGTCCGCGTAACCTGCGCGATGCCCTCGAGCTCCTGCGCACCAAGAAATCAGGCGTGTGGGTTCAGTTTGGCGGGCGCACCATTGCCGGGCGCGGCGCACGCAAGTGGCACACATCCCACCTCAACGGTTTTGAAGAACTTCCGGTGGGCGAACCACTCCACGCACCCCTGCCCCTGGTGCCGCTCGCTCCCCACACCGTCTCCATCATCGCAGCGTATCCGGGTTCGGACGCTGCGCTTGTCGACGCCTCCCTTACCCACTCCTCCGGCCTCATCATTGAAGCCTTGGGCTCGGGCAACATGGGCGAAGAGATGGGCGCCGGCGTGGCCCGCGCCTTGGAGGCGGGGATTCCTGTTGTCATCAGCACCCGCACGCCCTATGGAAAGACCAAGCTGGCCTACGGAGGTGCCGGTGGCGGCGCCACTGTGGGCGAACTGGGCGCGGTGGCCTCAGGCGCCTTCCGCGCTGGCCAGGCCCGCATCCTACTCGCCGCGGCGCTGGCCACCGGCACGCCCGTGGCCGACATTTTCTCCCAAGCCCCGGCCACCCGGACCTACACCGCTGACTAGTCTTCCTCCGAGTCGACGCTGTCCAGGTAGTCCTCCCAGGCCAAAGAATCCACGGGGTCAGCCGGCTGCAGGTCCTTATCATCCGTAGCAAAAGACCGGGCAATCCCCGGACCTGTCGCGCTGGTTTCAAAACGTACGCTGACCACCCCATGCCCCGTGCCTTGAATCCAGCCATGCCCGAAATCGGGATGGTACACATCCTGAGTAGCGTGCCAGCGGCGCGCCGGGTCCGTCCCCGCTGTTCCCAGCTCTCCCGACTCCGGCCCCAATCCTGTCCCAGACTCGGGCTCACCGGGAGCATGATCGCTCACGCCGGTTTCATAATCCGTATCTGGGGCTGACCGAACGACCTCGCGGTCCAACTCAGGGAAGAGCACATCTTGACGGGCGGTTTCCAGTCCCGAATAGCTCACGCCCACGAGTCGAATGGGCCCTAGCTCGTCAGGGTAGCGTGCCAAGCTCAACGCCTTGGCTTTGAGAATGTCAAGATCATCGGTGGCATACGGCAAGGTGGCTGAGCGCGACTCGATGTGAAAATCCGCCATCCGTAACTTCACCGTCACTGTGCGTGCGCCGCGGCCATCCTTGAGCAGCCTGCGGTGCGCGCCCTCCGCCGCGCGGGTCAGCGCCGCATCCACCTCTGCCACTGTGCGCAAATCCGTGGGATAGGTGAACTCAGTGGAAATCTGCTTCGCAATCGCTCGCGGCGCCACCGGCCTATCATCAATGCCCTGCGCCAGCTGCCACAACTGCACGCCCACCACGCCACCGAGGGAAATCTCCACCTCCTTGCGGCTCATCGCCGCCAGCTGCCCAATCGTGTCCACCCCAATTGCCGCGAGCTTCTGCTGCGTCACCGGTCCCGCTCCCCACAATTTCCCTACTGGCAACGGGTGAAGAAGCTCATCAAAGCGGTCGTGCGGCACAACGAAGGTGCCATCGGGCTTGGCCTCCCCGGACGCAATCTTCGCCGCCTGCTTGCCCGCCCCAGCACCGATTGAACTGGGCAGACCAGTCTCCTCACGGATGACGCGGCGAAGGTTCTCGGACCATTCACGGACGTCGGTGGGGGTGGCGTCGACAAGCGCAGCCGGCTCCAGGAAGGCCTCATCAATGGACAACTGCTCAATGAGCCCCGCATGCTCAGCAATGATGCCGAAGACCCGGCGCGAGGCCACCGAATACACCGCCCGGCGCGGCTGCACCACCACGGCCTGATAGCCAACAAGCTGCTGCGCGCGGAACATCGGCATAGCCGAGTGCGCACCGTACTTGCGGGCTTCGTACGAAGCCCCCGCCACCACGCCGCGCCCACCGGCCCCGCCCACCAGCACGGGTCGACCCTTCAGCGTGGGCCGGGTCAGTTGCTCCACGGAGGCGAAGAATGCATCCATGTCAATGTGAAGGACCCAGCGTTGCATGCGCCCCAGTCTAAACCCCGCCTCGGCGTTACCTGTCATTTCGTTTTCCTTAAGGCAACCACCACACGACGTTTCCCTTTCGTTTACTTTCGTACTCTAACTTTCCCTGATGTGACTTCTCAGCTTTCGCCGCACACCCCTGCCCCTCAGGCCCACGTGGTCGTCAACGGCATCAAGCGTGAGTTCGCGGACAACACCGGCCTCCACGCCACCGACCTCGTCATCAACTCCGGCGAGTTCATTTCCATCCTCGGCCCCTCCGGTTGCGGAAAGTCCACGCTCCTGCGCTGCATCGCGGGCCTTGAAACCCCCGATACCGGTACCATCACCTTTTCCGGCACCGAGGTCTTCGGGCCTCACACCAATGTTCCGGTCAACAAGCGCAACCTCTCCATGGTCTTCCAAGACCTCGCGCTGTGGCCACACATGACGGTGGAGAAAAACATCGAATTCCCCCTCACCACCGCTGGCAACAAGGTATCCGCTGCCGAGCGTGCCGAACGCGTGCGCACCTGCATGGACATGGTTGGCATCACCCCGAAGGCTCAAGCCCGCCCCAACCAACTCTCCGGCGGCCAGCAGCAGCGCGTGGCCATCGCCCGTGCCCTCGTGTCCAACCCACAGCTACTGCTCATGGATGAGCCGCTCTCAGCGCTCGACGCCGCCCTGCGCGTCCAAATTCGAGCTGAACTCACCGCGCTCGCCCAAGACCTCGGCCTCACGGTTATCTACGTCACCCACGACCAGTCGGAGGCACTCGCGATGTCGGACCGGGTTGTGGTGATGAAAGACGGCGTCATCGAGCAGTTCGCTGACCCTGTCACTCTCTACGACTCCCCCGCCACGTCCTTCGTTGGTGGTTTCGTGGGCACCATGAATCGCCGCGACGGGCTTCCCGACGTCCGCCCCGAAAACCTCTCCGTCCTCGGCGCGGAGGAAGACATTGGGTCTTTCCCGCACCATGTGGACGGCACTGTCCGCACCGCCCAGTACATCGGCGGACGCTACGAACTGCACTGTGACGTCGAAGGCTCCGACGAGCCGTGGGTGGCCTACAGCCGCTCCCGAATCGAGCGCGGTTCGACGGTGCGCCTCGCGTACTAACCCCATCAGATTTTCTACCTCTAAGGATTCTCCATGGTCTACAAGAAACTCTCTCTCGCCCTAGCCGCCACTGCGGCGTCCGCTCTGGCCTTGACTGGCTGCGGTTCCGTTGACTCCGCCGAGTCCACCGATGCCTCCACCGACACCACCGGTTCCGAGGCATCCTCCGCTGAAGCCTGGGAGGCTCCAGAAGGCCTGTCCGGCGACCTGGACTACTACTCTGCAAACCCGCAGGGGCTTACCGACGCCCTCGTCGAAGCCTTCGAAGAGAAGACCGACGTCACCGTCAACGTCTTCGCTGACACCACCGGCAAGATCACCGCGAAGCTCAAGGCCGAGGAAGCTAACCCGCAGGCAGACGTGGTGTACCTGGCTTCCTGGTCCGCTGCATCCAAGCAGGACAAGGCTGGCGCTCTAGAGGAGTACACCCCGGAGGGCGCAGACAAGATCACTCCAAGTTGGGTTTCCAAGAACGGCACGTTCACCGGCCGCGACGGCTCGGCATTGGCCCTGGTAACCAACACCAACGTTGTTGACTCGGTGCCGCAAGACTGGGAAGACCTCGCTGATGAAAAGTACAAGGACCAGGTCATCATGCCGGATCCGCGTGAGTCCGGTACCGCTGCTGACCTCATCGCCGCCATGGTGTCCCAGTGGGGTGAGGACAAGACTTGGGAGCTCTTTGACAAGCTCTTCGACAACGGCATGATTGTCCAGGGCGCAAATGGCCCTGCTCTCGACCAGGTCACCTCCGGCTCTCGCGGCATCGTCATGGGCGGCGTGGACTACTCCGCCTACTCCGCCAAGTCCAAGGGCGAGCCGCTGGAGGTCGTCATCCCCTCCTCCGGCACCACCGTAACCCCGCGTCCGGTCATGATTCTCAAAACCACCGACAACAAGGAGGCCGCCGAAGCCTTCGTCGACTTCCTTTTCTCTGACGAGGCCCAGGAGATTTCCGCCTCCAAGAACATGATCCCGGCCAACACTGAAATCACCCCGAAGAACGGCCCGAAGCTGGATGAGATCACGACCCTGAACGAGGATCTCGACACCGTTGTGTCCACCTCTAAGGACGTCAAGGAAAAGTTTGCCCAGCGCTACCTGAAGTAGCCCCTGCTTTCTTACCACGGAGTAACCCCATCTTATGAGCACCACGACACGCACCCCGCAGCGCATTCTCGGCATTTATGCAGTACTCATCGTCCTGCTTGTGCTCGTCGCCGCACCGCTGGTCTCGGTGCTCATCAGTGCCGTGGTGGGCTACCGCGATGAGCCGTCCTCGCTCCACAAGATTGTGGAGCCAGGCATGGGAGAGGTGTTGCTCAACACGGTCATCCTCTCCTTGCTCGTGGTGGTCTTTTCTACCTTGTTTGCCGCACCCCTCGCGTTTCTGCGCGCATGGACACCTTTTTCTAAGGCGAACTGGATAGAAATCGCCATCATGATTCCGTTTATGACCCCGCCTTTTGCCGCAGCGATGGCCTGGATGGACTTCACCCGCCGCGGTGGAGTCGCCGAAATGCTCCTCGGGCATACCCTGGGCAAGCTCGCACACGACGCCATTTACTCCGTGCCCGGCATGGCCTTCATTATGGCCTGCGAACTTTTCCCGTTCCTCTACCTCATTCTCCGCAACTGCCTGACCTCCATTCCTGCTTCTTCTCTGGAAATGGCGCAGGTGGCGGGCGCCAGCCGCTGGCAACAGTTAAGCCGTATCATCATGCCGGCGGTGGTAGGTCCCTATTCGCTTGGCGCGCTGATTGTCTTCATCAAGGCCGCCGGCGAGTTCGGCACCCCAGTTACCTTGGGTAACGCTATCGGCTTCAAAGTGCTGGTCTCTTCCATCTACCAGGATGTCACCATTGACCCGCTCAGCTTTTCCGACGCTGCGGCTTCATCGTCAGTACTTTTCGCTCTGGGAGTGGCCGCATGGGCATTTCAGCAGTGGGTCTCGCGCCGCGACCTGACCGGTGGCGGCCGGGTGTCCCGCCAGGTGTCACTGCGTGTTGGCGCAGTGGGTAAGTCCATTGGTGGTCTGGTGACCTTCCTTATCTTCGCCTGCTCGGTACTTATCCCGTACATCTCCATCACCTTGGCTGCGATGACTATCCTGCGCTCTGCACCGCCCACACCGCAGAACCTCACCTTTGACTACTTTGCCATCGTTCTCCAGATGCCGTCTGCCCAGGAGGCGCTCCTGCGCTCTATTGCCCTCGGTGCGGTCGGGGCTACGACGGCCGTCGTCCTTGGCATTGCAGTCACGCTGCTCACTCAGCACACCAAGCGCCTGAGCGCCCGTGTCGCCGACTTCCTCGCCGTGGCTCCCGATACCGTTCCCGGCATAGTTCTCGCCATTGGCTTCATTCTCCTGTGGAACGCCCCGTGGCTGCCGTGGTCTCCGTATGGCACCATGGGCATCCTCGTCTTGGCCTTCACCGTGCTCTTCTTGCCGATGGCCGTGCAGAACATCAAGACCTCCGCCAGCGCAGTCTCTCCCACTGTGTACGAAGCCGCCGCAGTTTCAGGGGCAACAGCTTCCCACACGCTGCGCAGCATCACGCTCCCACTGCTCGCTCCCGGTATCTTCGCCGGATGGTTGTTGGCGTTCTTCGTTGGTTTCCGGGAGCTTGTGATGTCGTCGCTTATCCGCCCGAGTCAGCTGAACCTCCTGGCACCGTGGATTATGAATCAGTTCGATCAAGGCCACCGCGCCGAGGCCATGGCAATGACCCTCATCGGTGTGGGCACCTCCACCGTGGTGCTCGTCCTCATCACGTGGTGGCAGGGGCGCAAAACTAGTGTCTAGCATTCTCATTTTTGCGGATCTCCACCTAGGCAAGCCCGGCGCGCCCGGCTTGCACTGGGCGCTGGACATGCTGGAGAACGCTACCGCGGACGCCTGCGTGTGCCTCGGTGACATCATCGACCGCGATGCCGACCCCGCAACCTACGTGCCCCAATCCTATGAGGTGTTGAGCCGCGCCGGCGAGCGCTTCAACGAGGTCCATTTCATTTCTGGCAACCACGATGTCCACCACGAGCTCACCTTCCCGGCGGCCGTCATGGTCCACCCAACTGAGGTGCATTCCTTCACCTGTGCTGGCGCTACCGTTGTTACGGCTGCAGTTGCTTCCGATCCGGATCCACGCATGCTCACTTTCCCGGCGCGCCAGCATCACGGCCCGCACCTCGGTCTTCTGCACTCGTCCGTGTCCGGTGAGTTTTCCAAGGGCTTGTGTCTGCCTGTTACGCCTCAAGAACTGGAGGCGTGTGGATACGATGCCTGGGTTCTGGGGCACGTCCACTCCCCTCAAGTGCTCAACGAGGAACCGTTCATCGGCTGGGTCGGCATGGGTAGCGCTGTGCTTTACGACGTCCCCACCGCCACCCTCACCCGCCTGTAGCTTCTCCACCTGCACTAACACGCTCAGGAGAGAACTAGCTCTCACTTGTCCTTCGCGTGATCGATCTCTCACCATTCGGCATTTCCACTAGACCCTAGCCCCCACATGCATGCATCATGTATGCATGCAGAAAGACAGGGTGCCCGCCGCGGAACGGGCTTATGACCACCTCAAGCGCCGCATCATTGATGACGAGGTCGACGACTCGGAGATGCTTTCTGAAGCCGCCCTCGCCGCCGAACTAGGGATGAGCCGCACTCCGGTGCGTGAAGCCTTCCTCCGCCTAGAGGTCGAAGGTTTTCTGAAGCTCTACCCCAAGCGCGGTGCGCTCGTGGTACCGATTAGTCCCCGTGAAATTCGCGAGGTCTACGAGGCCCGCCTGCTTGTCGACGAGCACTCTGCCCGCCATATCTGCACCCTCTCTGCCGAGGAACGCGGTCTTATCGCCGATGTCCTCGACGCCATCATCGAGGAGCAGCATGCCGCGCTCGATCAGGACGACTTGCGCGCATACGCCCAGCTCGACGCCAAATTCCACCAGACCATCATGGACAACGGCGGCAATCGCCTGCTGGCCAACTTGGGCCATACCCTGCGCGAGCGCCAGCAGCGTTTCACCGCGACGGCCGTGGGGCGCAGCGTGGAACGCGCCCGAGCGTTCGTAGCCCAACACACCGTGCTTGCCGACGCCCTCCGCGCCGGCCACCTCGACACCTACCTCACCGAACTAGAATCCCACCTCAACTCTTCAAGGAAGCAACTGTGACTGTCTCCGCACATTCGCACCCAGATGTCGACGCACCGGACGCCGACTCGGACCAACCTACTGCCCCTGTCCAGTCCCCCGTACCCCTACATTCGCATGCCTGGTTTCCCGTCGCTGGCTCCATGGTGGCCGTGGCATGGGGCGGCAACGAGTTCACGCCCCTGCTGGTGATGTACCGCGAGGCCTCGCACTTCTCCCAGGTCACGGTCAATGGTCTGCTCGCGGCATACGTCATCGGTATTATTCCAGCATTGCTCATCGGCGGTCCGCTCTCTGACCTCATCGGCCGCCGTCCGATGTTGCTTCCAGCTGCCCCGCTCTCCCTCGCCGGTTCTTTCCTACTTTCCATCGCTCCCGAGGAGCCCCTCATCATCGCTCTGGGCCGAGTCCTGTGCGGCATGGCCTTGGGCTTAGTCATGGCGGTCGGTTCCACATGGATTACCGAACTCATTACCCGCGCCGGCGGTGATCCTGCCTCCGGTGCGCGCAAGGCGTCATTGTGCCTGACCGCAGGATTCCTTGTTGGTGCTGGCATTGCCTCGGTTCTGGCGCAGTGGGGTCCTTGGCCGACCCACACCGCCTATATCCTGCACATGCTGCTCACAGTGGTCACCGCCATCTGGATCCTCCATACCCCGGAGACCCGTCAGCCCAGCCACGGTACGGTCAAGACCACCATTCTGGACCTCACAGTACGTGAGATGCTGCAGATGCTCCACGTGCCCACTGCCGCCCACAAGCGCTTCGTTCGCGTTGTCATCCCGGTGGCCCCATGGGTCTTCGGCTGCGCGGGCGCTGCCTATGCCCTGCTTCCACAGCTGCTATCTGATTCGGCGGGCGGTGCTCCCATCGCCTTCTCTGGTCTCATGACCGTCATCACCTTGGGCTGCGGCGTAGGCGTACAAATGCTAGGCAGTCTCGTGGATACCCATAAATCCGCTCGAGCCTCAGCCATCGCCATGGGCGTGATCACTATTGGTGCTATTCTCGGCGCCCTTGCTGCCCACTCGCTCTCCCTGCCGCTCGGCATCGCGGCGGCCGCGACCATGGGCGCTGGTTATGGCTTGGCTCTCGTCGCCGGCCTCTCCGAGGTACAGCGCATTGCAGGTGAGCGCGAGCTCGCCGGCCTGACCGCCGTGTACTATTCCATCTCCTACACCGGCTTTTTCATCCCCATGGCCTTCAGCGCCCTAGCTCCCTACATCGGGTTCACCAACCTATTCATCATCGGCAGCGCTCTCGCCCTAGTGTGCTTGATCAATGTCATTCTGGCCTGGCGCGCGCACCTGCCAGGTGCTCGACGCTAACTCCGCACAGCACAAAGCTCCACTCTCCCCTTCCGGGAGGTGGAGCTTTTGTCTGCTTGTGATGGCTTTAGGCCTTGGCCGCCGTTGCGGTAACGCCCTTGAGAACGTCATGAACGGCCTGGCCAGCATCGGCAGTCAGTTCCTCCACAGTCACGGTGAAGTCCGTAGCGAGAACCTCCGCCGCGATGTGCTCGCGGTGACGCTGTGCCCACTCTTCCTTGTCTGCCGGAACCGAAAGAACCACCGAGATGCGGTCGGTGACCACGAAGTCCTCGGCCTTACGGGCATCCTGCAAGCCACGGATGACGTCAGCGGCCCAGCCCTCCGCCTCGAGTTCTTCGGTAACTTCGGTGTCCAGCACGACCAAACCGTCCACGCCGTCCACGCGCGCCGTAGACTCCGGGTTCGCTGCCTGCAGGCGCTCGGTGTATTCCTCCGGGGACAGGCGGATATCACCGTCGACAATGACCTCGTCGCCCTCGCGCTCGTAGTTGCCTGCCTTGAGGTTCTTGATGGCGCGCTGCACATCCTTGCCTAGGCGCGGGCCCGCAACCTTGGCGTTACAAACAACCTCGAAGGTGCCGACCTCATCAACATCATCAGTGAGCACGACGTCCTTAACGTTGACCTCATCGCGGATGATGTCCTTGAAGTCAGCCAGGCGAGCCGACTCCGGCATCGCCACCGTCAGCTTGGGCAACGGAAGACGGTTGCGCAGCTTGTTGGACTTGCGCACCGACGACGCTGCCGATGCCACCGCGCGGGTAGCGTCCATGGCAGCTACGAGAGCGTCGTCAGCCGGGTAGTCCTCCGCCTTCGGGTAGGACGCCAAGTGCACAGAACGCTCACCGGTCAGACCGCGGTAGATCACCTCAGCCACGTGCGGCAGCAGTGGCGCCACCACGCGGGTGACGGTCTCCAGCACCGTATAGAGAGTGTTGAAAGCCTCTTCATGGGTCTCCTCACCCTCCCAGAAACGATCACGGGAACGGCGCACGTACCAGTTAGTCAGCGCGTCAGCGAAGAGACGGACTTCCTCCGTGGCCGAGGCAATGTCGGTATTGGCCAGTGCGTCATTGGTGTTCTTCACCAAGTCATGCGTCTTGGCCAAGATGTAGCGATCGAGCACATTGGTTGAACTGACATCGAACGTCGCCTCCTGAGAGGCATAGAGCTGCAGGAAAGTGTAGGCGTTCCAGATCGGCAGGATAGCCTGGCGCACGCCTTCGCGAATGCCTTGCTCGGTCACGATGAGGTTACCGCCGCGCAGAATCGGCGAGGACATGAGGAACCAGCGCATCGCGTCCGAACCATCGCGGTCAAAGACCTCGTTAACATTCGGGTAGTTGCCCTTCGACTTCGACATCTTCAGACCGTCATTACCCAGCACAATGCCGTGCGCAACAACCTTCTTGTACGCGGGGCGGTCAAACAACGCCGTCGACAGCGCATGCATCACATAGAACCAACCACGGGTTTGACCGGAATACTCCACGATGAAATCCGACGGCGAGTGGGTCTCAAACCACTCCTTGTTCTCAAACGGGTAATGCTTCTGTGCAAACGGCATGGAGCCAGACTCAAACCAGCAGTCCAACACGTCTGGCACGCGGCGCATCATCGACTGGCCCGTCGGATCATCCGGGTTCGGGCGAGTCAGCTCATCAATGTGCGGGCGGTGCAAACTCGTCGGGCGCACACCGAAATCACGCTCCAGCTCATCCAGCGAGCCGTAGACATCCACGCGCGGGTACTCCGGGTTATCGGAGATCCACGCCGGAATCGGCGCACCCCAGTAGCGAGTACGGGAGATGTTCCAGTCACGCGCACCTTCCAGCCATTTACCGAACTGACCATCACGGATGTGTTCCGGAAGCCACTCGATCTCAGTGTGGTTGAGCTCCACCATGCGGTCACGGAACTCCGTCACCTTCACGAACCAGGCCGGCAGCGCCATGTAGATCAGCGGCTCGCCCGAACGCCACGAGTGCGGGTAGGAGTGCTCGATGGTCACATGGCGCACCACGCGGCCAGCAGCCTTGAGGTCCTTGATGATGGCCTTGTTCGCATCGAAGACGAGCTGGCCCTCGTACGGCGGCACTTGAGAGGTGAACTTGCCGTCCTCATCGACTGGGATGACCAGACCCACGCCATACTTCTGGCACGTCAGCATATCGTCCTCACCGAAGGCCGGAGCCTGGTGGACCACACCGGTACCGTCTTCGGTGGTGACGTAATCTGCAAGAAGCAGCTGGTAAGCGTTTTCTACGTCCGGGAAGAAATCAAAAATCGGCTGGTATTGGAAGCCCTCCAGCTCAGCACCGGTGAAGGTGGTGAGGATTTCAGCCTCCCCGAGCTCCTTGGCGAGCGTACCTACCAGAGCCTCGGCCATGATGAATGTGCGGCCAGCGAAATCACCCTCGGTAGCCTTAAACAAGACGTAGGTGACCTCCGGGTGTACGGCCAAAGCCAGGTTCGAAGGAAGGGTCCAGGGAGTGGTGGTCCAGGCGAGGAAGGAGGCGTCGACAAGCTCGGCGTTATCCGCCAACGTCTTCTCCGCAGCACTGCCCTCGCGTGCGCCCGCCACCGGGAACGTCACGGTCAGGGTCGGGTCCTGGCGCATCTTGTACGAGTCATCCAGGCGCGTCTCCTGGTTCGACAGCGAGGTATGCTCAGCCCAGGAGTACGGCAAAACACGGAAGCCCTGGTAAATCAATCCCTTGTCGTAGAGCTCCTTGAAAGCCCACATGACGGACTCCATGTAGTCCAGGTCCATGGTTTTATAGCCGTTTTCGAAATCCACCCAGCGGGCCTGGCGGTTGACGTACTCTTCCCACTCATCGGTGTATTCAAGGACGGACTTGGCGCAGTACTCATTGAACTTCTCCAGACCCATCTCCTCAATCTGGGCCTTGTCAGTGATGCCGAGCTGCTTTTCTGCCTCTAGTTCCGCAGGCAGACCGTGGGTGTCCCAGCCAAACACGCGGGGCACGTAGTTGCCGGCCATGGTGCGGTAGCGCGGGACAATGTCCTTGACATAGCCAGTCAACAGGTGGCCGTAATGCGGCAAGCCATTAGCAAAAGGCGGGCCGTCATAAAAGACATACTCCGGGCAGCCTTCCGTCTGTTGGAGGCTGGCCTGGAAGGTGTCGTCCTGCTTCCAGTACTTCTGCACGATCTCTTCCATGACCGGGAACTTGCTCGTTCCACCGGTCATGTCAACCTTGGGGTATACGCTGCCGACCTGGCCGGCCTGTGTTTCTTCTGCGCTCATTAATTCATCCTTCACTACACGGTTGCTTGGTGCAGGGACGCCCAACGCCCGCGCCGGATTCGGCGCGGCACCGTTGCACGCGGTACCACCCTGCTTGACGCCGTGCTTGCCGATGCCGCGCCGCACACACCGTGCAACCCGTACCGGCGGGCACCACGCCCGCTTCGTTTCTAGTGAAGGATTTATACGGCTCCCCGACCGTTCGGTTCTACTGGGCAGCGCACCCGCGCCACTGTTCTTCCGAAATGCTCCCCCGGTGATTGCCGGATCAACGCATACAAGTGGTCATTATAGCCACCCCGCCGCCGCCCTAGCAATGCTGTACGCAATGCCTTTACAACGGGCGTGCCGCTGGACTCTCTTTTTGCCCACCCGGGCGCGCCACCAGTCCGCCACCAGGTACCCGAGGCCGCCCTCCGCGCAGACGACGGTGATGACCAGCGCGGCCATTGCCTCCGCTCAGGACGTAGGTGACAAAGGCGACGAAGGCAGCGAGCGCGCTTAACAAGGCTGCGAGCATCATGGTGGTCCACTCCTTCCGAAGGGGTTCGGCCGGCGCCTGCGGGGCTACCGTGGCAGTGGCCTGACAGGTCATGGAAAAGGACCCCAGCGGCGGTGCGGTTGCACTCGCTGCGGGGTCCTTCAACTCCCATTACAAGGGCAAACGCCCTTGTAATGGGCATCAGTTCTTGTGGTGGGCGGGCCCTACTTAGCCTCATTGCTCGGAGCAGTGGAGCCACGGGTAGCAAGCTATTCCAGCTGGGACTCGAGCATGGTCTTGAAACGGTTGCGGTACACGTGCTCAAAGGTGCACAGCTCGGAAATGCGGGCCTCGAGAGCGGTCTACTGGTGCTTCACGGTGTTCAATGACGCGTTGTGCTTCTTCTCAGCGTCAGACTGCAGAACAGCCGCCTTCTCCTGAGCCTGGCCGACTTGAGCCTCAGCGCGGGACGCAGCGTCGGTCTCGGTCTGCCTTGCCTTCGCCTCAGCGTCAACAACGAGCTTCTTGGAGCGGGTGTCTGCCTCGTGCAGCTGGGCGTCATACTTCTTCTGAGCGTCAGCCAGCTGAGCCTTGGAGCGTGCGTCAGCGTCGTTGATCTGCTTCTCAACGGCGGTGCTGCGGTCCTCATGCAGCATGGACTCGGCCTTGGCCTCGTTGGTGAGGCGGTCTGCAATCTCCTGGGCCAAGCCCAAGACCTTGACGGCCTGCATCTGAGTGTCCGGGGTGGCAATAGCGCCGACTCCGGCACCATCAGCAGCTGCCGGCGCTGCTGGTGCGGCGGCCTTCTGCGGTTCGGATGCGCCCGACTTCTTTGTAGCCTCGAGTTCCTTGCGTGCAGCCTCCAGCTCAGCGGCGAGCTCTACCGAAACATCTCCACAGCCCAAGAGACCGCAGCAGCCTAGAGCAAACAGACCCTCGACTTAAACCGATTGCACAGGAAGCCCAGTCGGCTCCTCAGAGTGCCCGAAAGCTACATCGCCGAAGCAAAAAACCTTTCACACCCCCAACAGTCTCACCCACGGAGTTGACAACCTTTTTTAGTAACACCCTCTTTTCAACAACAAACATACAAAAATATGTATCATTTGAGCCTATTTGAACCCTATTGACATCCATTGAACGGCATTTACTGCGAAGGAATTTCAACTATGTACTAGCTCTATCAGCCGTTCGAGCAGACGTTGTGTGCGCATCCACAGAACTAGAAGCATCACAGTTCCTAGAATCCCCGCGATGGTAAGTCGCAACGGAGTTGTCGCGGATTCCGGCCACGCTGGAAAAGCGAATACCCATAGCATCGTTTGCGCGAGGACATCTCCGCCTACCAAGACGGAAAGAATGACCATAAACAACACCGCGGCAATAGCAGTTGCCGCGCCCGTGCGAAGCACGAGTTGAGTGGATATCAGGATGACGATGCCGCCCACGATGGCGAAAAGGACAAAACGTCGTCCTTCATCAGCGAAGGTTCCTCCGGCGAGAAGCCCTAATCCAGCGGCGATCGATGCCACCAAAGCTAGGTATGCAAGCATCCAGGTCAGCACCACCCGTGCGCTGTTCGCGTATTCGGTGAGCATGAGCGGCCACACCTTTTGCAGCCGCGGCCAAATGATTACCGGCATGAGGCCGGCACCAATCGGCAGCACGGCGTATGTGAATAGCCCATGCAAGATAGTCACCGGATAGAACATGGCAGCAACCACCATGACCAGCAGCGCAAGTGCCGTACAGCCGAGCAAAGCAGCGTTCATGACTGCTGGAGTTATCGCGGCGTAAGGACGAGGACGGCGCGCGTCGCTGCGAAGCGCAACAGCTGCTGCGGAGCCATAACTGCGGAGCGCAACGGCCGGACGCGGCACAGCCCTTTCCTTGAAGCGCTTCTTGACTTGAAGGGTTTGCTCTGGGGTGAGCAACGCCGCGCCAATGCCGATGAGGGCCAGCAACGCGCACAACCCTAGTGCCAACCACGGCTTCTCAGCGCGTAACGGTGAGTCCGGTTCCAGGGCAACCGCGTTTTGGTGGATTCCAGCAACAGGCAAAATCAGCCTCACCGGCCAAGCCATAGGCCAGGCCCACCAAAAGTCGCCTTCGACTACATTCCGGGATACACCGACCATCTGCCATAAAAGAAACACGATGACCGGCACGATCAGGTTTGTTAAACGCGCGAGAGCGGAGGCTAACCCTGCAATCCCCACAACGCCGATGAATGCCAGCATGCCAAGGTACAGCAGTCTCCCGCTGCCAATCCTGCCCATCAGCGCCGCAAACGCCCAAGCTCCGCCATAGTTCAAGAGGTGGAACGCGAACAGACTCAACAGTACGACAATCAGTCGGGCTGCGCGCTGACGCTGAGCGGAGGTATCTCGCCATAGCGTACCACCGAACCGCGCCTGCTTTTCACGGGATTCCGCGCTTGCCGCGAACAACGCTGCCACGGGAGCGGCAAGGCCAGTGAGATAAATCGCCTGCCAGTTGAGGATGGCCTCCACATTGGCGCGCGGGTCAACACTCACCTGCATGATAAGTATCAACGCTAAGAACGGCATCGCAATGAGCGGTAGCCACTGCAACGTCGAGTTACGAGCCCGCATTACTTCAGAGGAAAGGTAACCACTCATTTCGTCCTTCCTCCCATCGTCAGACGGAAGAATTCCTTCTCCAGGTCACCGTTTGGTGCCAGCTGCGGCAGTGGGCCGGTGTAGCGGATTTCTCCCTCCGCCAACACCGTAGCGTCGTCTGCAAGATGGACAACTTCACCTAGCTGATGGGAACTGACAAGTACCGTGCGCCCATTTTTCGCCCAGTCTCGCAGCAGTTCACGCAGCTCAGCGATGCCCTGCGGATCAAGCCCGTTTTGAGGCTCGTCAAGAACGAGAATTTCTGGGTCCCCAAGGATTGCCTGGGCAAGAGCCAAGCGCGCCTTCATGCCGGTCGAGAAGCTGCTTGCCCGCTTACGACCGGTATCCGCAATACCTGCGACATCGAGCGCTCGATCCGCTTCAGAATCCGGTAATCCAAGCAAACGGGTGTGGACGAGCAAGTTCGCTCGGGCGCTCAAGTGACCATAAAAGGCAGGCCCGTTGACGGATGCGCCGATTCTTTTCAGGTGAGCCCTACTCCATGGCGTGCCATCAACGAGCACGCGGCCTGAATCCGCCGGAAGAAGTCCCAGCAGAATAGAAATGAGAGTAGACTTGCCTGCTCCATTGCGTCCTAGCAGGGCGTGCACGCGGCCCGGATGAATCTGGAAAGTGACGTCTCTGAGAACCTGTTGTGGGCCAAAGTTCTTGGCGACGTGTTCAAAGCTGATTGTCGGTGTACGAGTCATGTGACTCATCATGGTTAGAAGACAGCACTAATACATCAGCCCCCGAAACGAATTTCAGGGACACTGTCTCCTACTCTAGGAGGAGACGAGTCCAGCACTCACTGCAAACAAAACGAGCGCAATTCGGTCGCGCGCTTGTAATTTTGCAAGCAGCGAGGAAACGTGTGTCTTAACGGTCGTCTCAGCAACATGAAGGTGATCTGCGATTTCACCGTTGGTTAGCCCCTCGGCGACAAGACGCAACACGTCCATCTCACGCACAGTCACGAGTTCCAAGTCCTTTCGCTGTTGCGTAGTCAACTCCCTGCCTGATCTCATCGCCGCACGATAAGAGTTAAGGACCGAGCCAGTAACTTTGGTCGATAGAACAGACTCACCCGCGGCAACGGAACGCACCGTCGATGCCAAGATGTCAGGATCGGCATCTTTCAGGAGGAAACCGTTCGCTCCAGCCTGCAGAGCATCCGCGACGAGCTCATCGTCGTGAAAGGTAGTCAGCATGACCACCTGAATATTCGGATGCGCTGCCTTGATTGCCTTTGCCGCGGCGATACCGTCCATGTGCGGCATTCGAATATCCAGTACGGCCACATCGATGCGATGCATGCCGGTTGCAGCGACTGCCTCCACCCCATTGGCAACTTGCGCCACGACCTCTATGTCAGGTGCAGCGTTGAGGATGGTGGATAACGCTGAGACGAGCAGAACTTGGTCATCAGCTAGCAAAACCCGGATGCTCATGTCGTACTCCGAAATGGTAATTGCGCGCGGACGTAGAACAGATCGGGAGTTCCTTCGGCACTAAAACTTCCTCCGAGGGAACATGCTCGCTCCTCCAGCCCAATCAGGCCGGTACGCGAGCCAGAGTTTTCTGCCTGCACGCTGCCCCATGACGTGATGGAAATGTCGACGCTCTCGTTGCATTCCAATTCCAGCTCAACATCGCTGTCGATGCCTTGATGGCGGATGACGTTGGTCAGGGATTCCGTGATGATTCGGGCTACCACAAGTTGAACAAGGCTCGATGCCTGCGCCAGATCATGGGAAACCTTTGCGCTAATACGCAGCCCAGTCTTGCGGAATCCTTCGATGAGCCCCTCGATGTCCGTTGATTCTCCGCGCGGGAACTCATCGTTACTGCGCAGAGCATAGACTATGCGGCGGACCTCGCTCAGCGCGTCATCGGCAATGGCGTGAATGGTGTTAAGAGCCTTAACAGCTGTCGCGGCATCGTCGCGTGATGCCACTACACCCGCGGAAGCCTGCACTTTCATGAGGGTGAGGCTGTGCGCCAAGACATCATGGAGCTCGCGTGCAATTTGTAGCCGCTCCTCCTCTTGCGCACTGCGTAGACGCGCAATCCGCTCATTTTCCTCTGCCCGCCTTTGCAGCACCCGTCCGTAAGCGCGTGTTCCAGCGAAATAAACGGTTGCCAGCAACAGCCAGTGCACGATGAGACGGAAAAGAGCCTCCGTGCCGGTCGAGTAGCGAAGCGAATAGTCGTCCTGCAGCTGCCACATCACCGGCGAGGCAAAAGAGCCCAAGAGCGTTACTCCTAATACGCCGACCCGAATGCGTCGGTCATCGCAGTAACGCGACGTTGTGTAGACAGCCATGGGAGCGGTCAGCAGCCAAGGGGAAACGCCGGTGTTGTAAGGCAGGGAAAGAAACCAGGTTAGCGCCCACGCTGCCAGGCACAAGAGGAACCCCGTGGCACTAGTCACCGGACGCGAACGCCACACCCAGAAAAATGGAACGAAGCACCACGCAACAACAACTTGGAGCACTTCCGCTGGGCTGGACCAGACACTGTTGACAAGCGTGTATAAAAGCGCAAGAACGACGGCAGCAAGGGTCAGTATGCGGTCGCCTATTAATCCAGGTGGCAACATTGGAGCACGCATCGGAAAGCTAGACGCCCACCATGGTCTTCATCACGACCACGCCCGCCGCGTTCAGCAGCAGGAAGGGCGCGATGGTGGACACGTCCAGGGCCACGTTGCCCATGCGCAGCGGTGGGATGGGCCTGCGCAGCAACTTGACTGGCGGGTCGGTCACGACGAACAGCGACTCGGCCACGAGCATAAACCAGCGCGGCGGGCGGAAGCTGAGGGAGGAGGACTGAACCACCTCAATGACAATGCGGATAATGAGAACCCACGTGTAGAGCCGAATCAAGGCGTGCAGAAGTAGTCCAAGATTATTCACCCTGCCAGACTAACCTAGCCGGGCGCAGGTTCCCACTCCTATTCGCCCCTTGCCAAAGCAAGAACGAAGGCAAACAAATAGAACACAGGCACGCAAAGAGACGGCACCCCATCGGGATACTGTCGAGGTGTGCAGCAGCACGTGCCGAGCGCAATATTTAGCCCAGGAGGCCGGCGCTCTCCAGCTCGAGGGTGGAGATGGTGCAGTCAGACGGGGGGATGGCGGAGACACGGCGCTCGGTCTGCATGCCGGAGGTCAGGTTGACCATCTTGCCGCGAGCGGCGAAGCACAAACCAGCGGCGAAATCGATGAGGCGCTTAGCGTCGGACTTCTCTGGATCGGCGCGCTCGAAGTCCACGGCGTCGCCATTGCTGAAAGGCTCACCGATCTTGGTGGCTGCCTTGTAGGAGACCAGGGAGACGGGGACGATGGTCGGCTCGTATGCAGCAGCCACCTCTTCGCGCGTAGCGGGCGGTACCAACATGTTATCCGCCAGGCGGAGTTGATCGGCGGCCACGGTGGCATCGGCCTGGGTGTCCAGCTCCTCCAGGACCACTTCCCCACGCGCGGTGTCACCGTCGGCGGAGATACCGGCAACCTTGTGCTTGCCGATGCCCCTGCGGCGCCGCCAGGATCCGACCGCGCCGGTGACCGGGAAGGTCACGGTCGGGTCCTGGCGCTCCTTGTAGGAATCATCCAGGCGCGTCTCCTGGTTCGACAGCGAGGTATGCTCAGCCCAGGAGTACGGCAAAACACGGAAGCCCTGGTAGATAAGGCCCTTGTCATAAAGCTCCTTGAAAGCCCACATGACGGACTCCATGTAGTCCAGGTCCATGGTTTTGTAGCCGTTTTCGAAATCCACCCAGCGGGCCTGGCGGTTGACGTACTCTTCCCACTCATCGGTGTATTCAAGGACGGACTTGGCACAGTACTCATTGAACTTCTCCAGACCCATCTCCTCAATCTGGGCCTTGTCAGTGATGCCGAGCTGCTTTTCTGCCTCCAGTTCCGCAGGCAGACCGTGTGTATCCCATCCGAAAACACGCGGCACATGGTTACCGGCCATGGTGCGGTAGCGCGGGACAATGTCCTTGACATAGCCAGTCAACAGGTGGCCATAATGCGGCAAGCCATTAGCAAAAGGCGGGCCTTAAATGTGTCATCGGCCTTCCAGAATTTCTGGACTTCCAGCTCCATATCGGGAAAGCGGGAAGACCCAGCGGTCATGTCGACCTTGGGGTAGACATTGCCGACGTTCGCGGGGTGTCACTCATCAAAAAATCCTTCACTCGTTCGCTGATGCGGGGACGCGCCTTTCGGCTCGCGGTACCACCCCGCTTGGGCGCTGATGGTGCGCCCCGCTTCGTTGATGTGAAGGAGATGACGGTCCCTACCCGCCCGGTTCTACTAATGCGGCGCACACACGCCTCACGTTCTTCCGGAATGCTCCCACGGTGATGGCCGGATCATTGCATACAGCTCAAAAGTATACCGAGGTGGTCAAGTTTTCACAGGCCCGGGTTCCCGCAATCCCAAAATAGGTACTCCAGTATCCGAAAGAGATAGGTGGGATCGGGTTATTCACAGGAACATTTTTTCTAGTGCAATCAGAGTGAAACGCAGTTTAGGCTCGGGAACCGTGAACGCACTTCAGAAATTTCTTAACGCTCTCGGGGCCGGCATCGATGTCGTCGCCGGGTGCGATGGGATGTCTGAAGCTGACCTCGTTGCTGCCGGGGCGCCTGATAAAACTGCCCGGCAATTACTCCGTTTGCATGACAGCTTCTTTGGCACGACTGGCATGACGCGCATGCAGCGTGACGCAGTAAAGGCTGCTCGCGAGCGCGGGCATTCCCTGCCTACCTTGGAAGTCATTGACCGCTATGCCAGGAAAGCCAAGACAAAAGCCCTGGGCTGGCGAATGCGCTTGGAGCTGTGCCGCACGAGCGCTGACACTCTGGCGATGGAATCTTTGGCCAAGAAGAAGCTTAAGGAACACTCGGCGTCCCCGAAACGCACGGCCGGGGTAAAGATATACCGCCGACGTAATGCCCTGTGGACCATGGCGATTACGGCATCGTCCCAGGTCATCGCGGAGCTTAACGACGTCGTCGATGAACAACGTCCCATCGAATCCATTCGGGATGCCTTCTTTAAAGGTGCGGCTCCACGCAAGGGGTTGCAGACCAATATTCTTGTTCCGCTGGACACGCTGACTAAGATTCTCGACGGTGACGGCGAGGAGATCACGCTACGTATGACCAACGGTGCCACGATGACCGGCGCCGAGTACGTCAACAAGGTCATCTCGGGAGAAATCGACCTCGACGGCACATATGCTACCCTATTTCACCCCGTGCGCGGCCCGGTCAACCTCTACCGCGAGGAGCGTTCAGCGAGCCTCAAACAGCGCATCATGGCCATGGCGGAGTCCCCCACTTGCGCGTGGGATGACTGTATGAAGCCCGCCGACGAATGTCAGGTGCATCACCTCATCGCGTGGAAGCTAGGCGGTTTTACCAACCCGGAAAACATGGTCATGCTTTGCGCCTATCACAACGGCATCAATCAAGATGACCCTAATGCTCCGCCAGGCCGCGGGCGAATGGTGCGAGTCAGGGGAACCCCGAAACGTTATTTCGGTTCTCCCCCGCCGCCCACACCGCGGCAGGCGGCAGTCGAAGCAACCGGACCTCCGCGCAGCAACGCGCCCTAAGCCCCTCCGATTTGGTCGACGAACCAGCCCTCGTCCTCAGAAGCTCTCTGAGGGCCAGGGCTACTCGTCGTGCTTGCGGCGCAGTTTGAGAACCGTATCCGCTACGAAGAGGACAATGCCTACTCCTGCAGAGGCAAATAGCAGGTACAGTGACCAGTCAGCAGCCGTGAGGATGTAGTTCACGAATGCCACGAACGCCACGAAGGCCAGCACCAACGCACCAATGAGCATGCCCGCTCCCCCTTTCCATGGCCGCCAGAATTCACGTGCACACAAAAAGAATAACGGCGCCCCTGAAAGGGACGCCGTCAATTCAATGATTAGTTGTTAGCCTTGCCAGCTTCACCGTTGGGTGCCGCGGTGCCGCGAGCCTCCAGCTCCTCGAGCTGGGACTCAAGCAGCGTCTTGAGGCGAGTGCGGTATTCGCGCTCGAAGGTGCGCAGCTCGGAGATACGCGCCTCGAGGGCGGTCTGCTGCTGCTTCACCGTGTTCATAACCTCGGTGTGCTTCTTCTCAGCGTCTGCCTGCAGAGCAGCTGCCTTCTCCTCTGCCTGGCGGATCTGAGCCTCAGCGCGGGAGGTGGCATCAGACTCAGTCTGCTTTGCCTTGGTTTCTGCGTCAGCAACCAGCTTCTTGGAGCGGGTATCAGCCTCCTGGAGCTGAGCCTCGTAGCGCTTCTGGGCATCGGCAAGCTGGGCCTTGGAGTGAGAGTCAGCGTCAGCAAGCTGCTTCTCTGCTGCAGTGCGAGCCTCTGCCAGCATGGACTCGGAGTCTGCCTTGGCTTCGTTGGTGAGGCGGTCTGCCATTTCCTGAGCCAAGCCGAGCACGCGAGCTGCCTGCATGTGGGTATCCGGGGTAGCCAGGCCCTCCCCAGACTTGGCAGCACCAGCACCAGCAATACCGGCGGCAGCGGTGGAAGCGCCGGAGTTCTTCGCGGACTCCAGCTCCTTCTTGGTGTTCTCCAGCTCGCGCTTGGAAGCCTCGAGCTCGCGCTTTGCAGCAGCAGCCTCCTCGCGAGCGGCCTTGAGCTCAGCGGAGTTGTCCTGCTGCTGTGCGGCAGGGGCCTGGGCAGACTGAGCCTGGGCGGCCTTTGCCTGCTCCTGAGCCTTCTTGGTTTCTTCCTTAGCCTTGGCAATCTCATTCTTGGAGTCAGCCAGCTTAGCCTCGTACTCAGCACGAAGCTTGGACTCGACGTCCTTGCGCACGGCGGCCTCATCAACCTTGGTTGCAGCGGCGCCGGCGCCTGCAGCAGCGCCGCCCTTGGACTGAGACTTCAGGTCCTCAACCTGGGCCTGGAGCTCATCGTTTTCATCCTGCAACTGAGCAAGAGCATCCTCAACAAGGTCGAGGAACTGATCGACCTCGTCCTCGTTGTAGCCACGCTTGCCAATTGGCGGCTTGCTGAAAGCGACGTTGTGTACATCAGCTGGTGACAGTGGCATTGACTTCTCTTCCCCTTACAAATCGGTCAAACCTCTAGTGGGTCCAGAGGCCGGGTACATATGCGGTTAATAATACGGATTGTGATAACTCATTGTATCCAAATCAACACATTATCTAACGCGGGCACTAGTCTCAACGTTAACCGGAGGGTTTAATACACCCGACCGGCTATACAGCCACCCCAGCAGCTCCAAAGAAGAACCACTTTATGAGCTGCGATAGGACCGCGAGCAGCAAAAAGAGCACGATGATCGACACATCCAGCGCGATACCTCCAAGCTGCAACGGCGGGATCACTTTGCGCAGCGCCTTGACTGGCGGATCAGTAATAACAAAGAGCACTTCAGCCACCATCATGAACCACCGCGGAGGGTTGAACTGGCGCGAGAAAGACTGAATCATCTCGATGACGATGCGCGCGAGCAAAATCCACGAATAGAGGCTCACCGCGACGAGGAGAATTGAACCTAAAGCATTCACAACGCCCGAGCCTATCGGAACCACCCCCGCGAGCGGTACTCCCCTGCCCGGCGCTTCGCCATAAAACGCCGAAAGCCACCGTCATCACCTTCTCCTGAAGCCAACACGGAGAAACGGGATAACGGCGGCGTGGCGAGATTCGTTAGCGCAGGTGTGCGGCGCGCTCCAGCTCCACTGTGGAGATGTCAGCACCCTTCGGCACGATCGCGAAGACCTTACGGCTGGTGTCAACACCCTTGGTGAGGTTCTTCATGCGGCCCTCCAGCGCGAAGCACAGACCAGCTGCAAAGTCGACGAAGCGCTTGGCGGATCCGCGGTCAGCATCAGTGAGCTCGAAGACTACAGCGTCACCATCGCGGAAAGGGCCACCGACCTTGGCAGCGTCGTCAAAGGAGACGAGCGACAGGGCCACGATGGTGGGAACGAATTCCTCTTCGTGCTTCTCGTACGACGGTGCCGCGTACGACGGAGCGTTGTAGGTACGCTCATCGGCGTAGTAAGCATCGTCGGCGTCCACGTCCATCGGGCCCAGCCCGAAGAACTCTTTGGTCCTATCAATCAGTGACATTCTGGGTCTCCCTCTGACCTAGTTTTCTGTGAGATTAGTGTCTTTGAAATGCGCTTTTGCGATGTCACTTAAACTACTGGCCGTGGTCCCATTATTCCGGTTCCGACACGCACGATATCGGTTCCAGATTCAATTGCTGCCTGCATGTCTGCACTCATTCCAGCAGAAAGTTTCAGTGGGCGTCCAAGCTGCTCGGCGGTGTCCTCCACAAGCCCTTTGACCCGCGTGAAAACCTCGGCTGGCTCACTGTCTAACGGAGGGACAACCATGAAGCCTTGAAGGTCGAGATTCTCTAGCTCTTCCACAATCGTCACCAATCCTGAAACCTGTTCAAGAGGGCAGCCACCACGGGCGGTGTCGGCGTCGGCGGAGACCTGAATGAATACCGGTAGGGTCCCCTTGCGCTGGCCACGCTCCTGGGCCAGGCCCACGCCGCGGTCGAGGGCGCGGGCGAGTTTCTCAGAATCCAGCGAATGCACGCTGTGTGCCCAGCGCGCAACATGATTAGCCTTCTTGGTCTGGATCTGACCGATCATGTGAAAATGCACGTCAGGCAGTTCTTCAGCCTTGGCTCTGGCTTCTTGCTCGCGGTTTTCCGCAACATCGGTGATGCCCAGCTGCGCAAGCAGAGCGATGTCCCCTGCGGGGTGGAATTTGGTGACGGGCAAAAGCTGCGGTGCCTCGCGCCCGGCCGCTTCGGAAAAACGCTGGATATCGGCACGGGTACGTTCGAGTCCAGCGCGAAGTTCGTCGAGTCGGTTCTGCTCAGTCATGTCTCTATCCTTCCAGCCAAATCACGCCGGCTTGACGTCCTGTGACGCCATCACGGCGATAAGAAAAGAATTCAGTATCCTCAATCGTGCAGCGCGGATCGGATTCAATAGCGGTTATCCCGAGTTCCATAAGCTGGCGCACGAGACCTGCACGAACGTCGATACCCCATGTTCCCTTCGTTGTGCGCGTGAGGGAACCGGGCAAGTGCTTCTCGACGTCCCTCGCCATCTCCTCCGGCACCTCATAATTCCGCCCCGCGGCGGCCGGCCCCATGAGCACCTGCATGGTCGACGGGGAGGCTCCGAGCTCCATCATGGTGTTGACGGTATTTCGGACAATGCCGTTGCGTGCGCCTAGGCGCCCGGCGTGGGCAGCTCCGATGACGCCTGAGGGGACGTCGACAAGCAGCACCGGCGTACAGTCAGCCACAAGAACCCCGAGGCCGAGACGTTTCTCCGTGGTAACCAGTGCGTCTGTCGCTTCTACCGGGGTGTTCACGCCGCGGCACTCTGCACCTACACGGGTGACTGTGTTGGTGTGCAACTGCTCCATCCAGACAATGTCCTCAAGACCAGTGGCCCGCAGGAGACGCGCTCGGTTCGCGGCGACGGCGTCAGGGTCATCGCCGACGTGATCCCCAAGGTTGAAAGAGTCATACGGAGATGACGATGCCCCGCCGGCACGGCTGGTAAATACCATGCGGACGGGGCGCTTCGATGGGTGTGCTTCCTCGTTTACTGGCATGCACTCCAGAGTAGCGGGCTGCGACTAGCGCATGAAGGAGGGCACGTCGAGATCGTCATCGCCGTCATCGTCGAAACCGCGGGAGCGGCGCTCATCCGGACGGGAGAGGCGGTAGTCGTCACGGCCCTCGCGCTCCTCGCGGCGGAAACGGTCAGAGCTGGTGAACAGGCCACTGGACGGAGCCGGCTCGGATGGCTGTTCGCGCTCGTAGGAATGGCGCGGTGCGTACTCCTCACGTTCGATGCGCTCCGCTCGCGGAGCCTCGGCGCGCTGCGGCTCGGAACGGGTGTACTCCTCGCGTGGGGCTTCGGCACGGGAAGCAGCGGGAGTCTCCTGCTGTGCCTCGCCGCGGTTCTCAAAGAGGGAACCCGGGCGAGCAGCCGGGGTAGCCTGCTGGCCGTGGCCGGTGTGCGCAGGCTGCGTCGTCATGTTGGCCTGGGCATCAAAGCCGGTGGCAATGATGGTGACACGGACCTCGTCGCCAAGGTTGTCATCAATGATGGTGCCGAAGATGATGTTGGCGTCCTCGTCGGCGCGCTCCTCCACCATGGACGCGGCAGCGTTGACCTCGTGCAGGCCCAAGTCGGAGCCACCGGCGATGGAGAGCAGCACGCCCTTGGCGCCTTCCATGGTGGATTCCAGAAGCGGGGAATTAATGGCCTGCTCGGCGGCGTTAAGGGCGCGGTTATCGCCGCGGGCAAAGCCGATGCCCATGAGCGCAGAACCGGCATCTGACATCACGGAGCGCACGTCCGCAAAGTCGACGTTGATCATGCCCGGGATGGTGATGAGGTTGGTAATACCCTGAACACCGTTGTGGAGAACCTCATCGGCAGCGCGGAAGGCCTCGACGATGGACAGCTCCTCACCACCGAGCTGCATGAGGCGATCGTTCGGGATAACGATGAGGGTATCGCAAACCTCGCGAAGCTCCTCGATGCCGGCCATCGCCTGACGGGTGCGGCGAGCGCCTTCGAACTTAAACGGACGGGTAACAACGCCGACGGTGAGGGCACCCATCTTTTTCGCAATGGACGCGACGACCGGAGCGGCACCGGTGCCGGTGCCGCCACCCTCGCCGGCGGTGACGAAGACCATGTCGGATCCCTGAAGAGCATCCTCAATCTCGGTCTTGTGATCCTCGGCCGAGGTCTTGCCTACCTCAGGGTTAGCGCCTGCACCGAGGCCGCGGGTGGCCTCGCGGCCGATGTCGAGCTTGGTGTCCGCGTCGGAGAAAATCAGCGCCTGGGAGTCGGTATTGATGGCGACAAACTGGACTCCCTTGAGCCCTTCTTCGATCATGCGGTTGACAGCGTTGACACCGCCGCCGCCGACGCCGACGACTTTGATGTCCGCGAGGTTGTTGCTAGATGAGATCATACGAGGGTCTCTTGCCTTTCGAATAAGGGTTTATATGTAAACGAGGAGGCGCCCCTAACCGTGAGAGGCGGTTACATCCATCTTTAACGACAAGACGGTTATTTGGGCGCACATTTTGCCGCGTGTCGGTACCCTCAACCTCTACTTTAGGGTTGCTGACGTGCGGTTTTATTAACAGGCGCCCCACCCGTCCCACCGGCGACGGGCTTAGCGTCGAGTCACCAACGCTGGATTAGAAATATTCCAGGATTCGCCCTCCAACTGGAGCACATCCTCGAACGCAATGGCCTTGTTCGCATTGTCCTCGGCAGCGCCCCAAAAGACAGTTTTGCCATCATCAGTGACGAAGGTGAGCGAATAGGTGTCTTTAATCTCGAGGGTTTTTACCTTCGCGCGCACGTCAGCCGGAAGCGCTGACATCGCTTCAACGGCGGCCTGCATTTCCGGGGAGCCCGATTCCGTATGCCCAGTGAGTTCAATGGCCTCGGCCGGAGGGGTGTCCTCAACAAATTCCTTGCCCTTATCATCCACGAGCACAGTTCGGAGGCCATCCTTGACGTAGGCCACGGCTTCGTGCTCGACGACGTTCACGTGCACCGTGAACGGGAACGCGCGCGATACCGTCGCAGACTCTATCCACGGCAACGAGGCCACTCCATGCGCCGCCTGGCGGGCGTCCAACCGCACCAAGTTGGAGCCATAAGCTACCCCACTCGCCTGCTCCACTTCGTCTGCAGTCACGTGTTCGGTTCCCTCCACCTCAAAGGACTTCACAGTGAGAATGGGAAACAGCCATACTGCGGCCACCGCCACAAGTGCCACGAGGAAGACCACACCGACGGCAAGTACCCCTGACTTTTTAGACATCCTGGCCCTTTACCGCCGACGACGCTTCTTCGACATCTCCACGCTGCTCCAGCTCAGTGAGGATTTCCCCCGCCACGTAGGTGATGGTTCCAGCACCAATCGTGAGCACCACATCGCCAGGCTGCGCCAAGGAAATGACGTCGCCTGCGGCCTCAGAAAAGTCCGGCTCAAAGATAACCGGCATGTCCTCCGGCATCTTGTCAGTGATGATGCGGGAGGTGATCCCCTCAACTGGCTGTTCGCGGGCACCGTAGATGTCGAGGACCACGGCGGCGTCGGCAAGCGCGAGGGCGTCCGCAAACTCCGCGTCAAATTCCATCGTGCGGGAGTATAGGTGTGGTTGGAAACAGGCGATGACGCGAGCGCCCTCGCCCTCTGCATCCACCTTGAAACGCGCAGCAGTGAGCACCGCAGCGACCTCGGTCGGATGATGCGCGTAGTCGTCAAAGACACGAATCCCTTGCTGCGAGCCGCGGTACTCAAAACGGCGGCGCACACCTGTGAAGTCTGTCAGGCCCTCAGCCAGCTCTGCTGGATCACCACCCGCCAGCGCGCCAGCCAGCAGCGCAGCGGCAGAATTGAGCACCATGTGGTGACCAGGAACGTGGAGGTCGTAGGAGAGTTCTTGCGAGGGGACGCCGGGAAGCGCCAAGCGCACACGCACGTGCGCACCCGCCGCCGACACAGACTCTTCCACTATCTCAACACCACATGGCAGCGAGGATTCAGTGCGCGCGCCGTAGCCCAACACCTGAATTCCGCGCTCAACCGCGCGCTCACCGGTGGCCACGGCCTGTTCATCCTCAAGGCACACCACGAGGTAGCCGCCGTCCACGATGCGATCGGCGAAGTCATCAAAAACCTGGTAGTAGCTCTCCGCCGTACGGAAGTAGTCCAGGTGGTCGGGCTCGATATTGGTAATCACGGCCACGGTCGGGCTATAGCGCAGCAGTGAGGCATCGGATTCGTCCGCCTCCGCAACGAAGGCATCACCGGTACCGCCATGCGCGTTAGTGCCCGCACGGTTGAGCTGTCCACCGATGGCGAAAGACGGGTCCATGCCCGCGTGCTGCATCGCGTTGACCGCCATCGACGTCGTGGAGGTCTTGCCATGCGTGCCGGCGAGCAGCACCTGGCGGTGGCCCGCCATGAGCTCCGCAAGCAAATCAGAGCGACGGATCACCGGAATTCCTGCCGCACGGGCAGCAGCCAGTTCAGGGTTATCCTGCGGAATCGCCGCAAATGAGGTCACCACTACCGTCGGTTTCTCGCCGGCCAGCTCAAGGTTTTCAGCCTTGTGCCCGATGGCGATTGTGGCACCCATGGTGCGCAGCACCTCCACGGCGGTGGACTTCTTGACATCAGAACCCGTCACCACCGCACCGCGGGTAACAAGGATGCGCGCCAAACCGGACATGCCGGAGCCGCCAATACCCACGAGGTGAACACGGGACAGGTCAGTGGTAGCAGGAGTTGCAGTCATGGTGAAAATCCTTCGTTCGTGGGGGGAGAGTTAGACCTAGCCGCGCACGCTCGACGCAATACGGTCCGCGATCACAGCGGCAACATCACCAGCCGTGCTGGCGTTAGCTGCCGCTCGCATCGATGCCAAGGTAGCAGGATTGCCAAGAATAGCTCGCACCTCATCGATGAGGCGCTCAGGGGTTAGTTCAGCGTCCGGAATCTGAACAGCTGCACCAGCCTCCACGAGCGTGCGAGAATTGAGCGCCTGCTCGCCGTTACCGTGTGGGAGCGGAACATACACGGCTGGCAGACCTGCCGCGGATACTTCGGCGACAGTCATCGCACCCGAGCGGCACACCATGAGGTCAGCCACGGCCAGCGCGCCCGCCATGTCATCGATGTACGGTACCGCTACGTAGTTCTCACGCTCTGCTGGCTTTTCGTTCTTTTTGCCATAGGCATGGAGCACCTGGAAATCCTGCGTGAGATTCTCGATCGCCCCGGCCACAGCCCGGTTAATGCTCACCGCCCCCTGCGAGCCTCCTGTCACCACGATCGTGGGACGGTCATCCCCCAGGTTCCAGTTCGTGCGCGCGGCCATGGCCGCGGAACCATCCGGATCCTCCCCAAGTCCTGGGCGCACTGGGATGCCGAGAACCTCACCAGGCATACCGGAGCCATCCTGGGCGTTGAAACCAGTTCCGCCGAGACGCACTCCCAGCTTGTTAGCCATGCCGGCCAACGCGTTAGTCTCTAGAACAAAAAAGGGAATGCCTAAGGACTTTGCTGCGAGATAGGCTGGGGCGGCGACATAGCCGCCGGTGCCGAAGACGGCGTCGGCAGCCACGTCCTTGAGCACCGCGCGAGTCTCCCGTACGGACTTCGCAACGCGCCACGGCAGTTTGGCCGCGTCAGCATTAATCTTGCGCGGCACCGGCACTGGGGTAATCATGCGCAAGTCAACACCGCGCGCCGGAACAATGTCTCCTTCTAGGCCACGCGGGGTCCCCAAAGCAGTCACCCGCGCGCCGTGGCGCTGGCGTAACTCCTCCCCCACTGCGAGCGCTGGTTCAATGTGTCCGGCAGTGCCGCCACCTGCGATGACGACGGAAATTGGCGTGGCATTCATGCACTACAGGCTACCAGCGCCGCCCGCGGCTACCGGCGCTCGCCGCGCCGACGCTCCGGAGGCGCCTCCTGCCGTGGGACGCGCCGGCCTGTCACCGCACGGCCGAAGCGCTCCTCGCGGCTGCGCTCTGTTTGGCGCTGAGGCCGCGGGCGTTGGCCACGCTGACCGCGCTGGCCACGTGGCCCCTCCGCGCGCTCACGATCCGCTCGGTGCGCGCCACCTCGACGCTCATTCGGCGGGGTCGGCTCCGGGATAAGGAAAATGCGGTCAAAGAGTGGGCGACCAAAGTTCTGCATGGCGGATACCTGCATCGGTTCGTGACGGGCCACGTTGCACAGCAGGCCCATTGAACCAATGGTGATAATTGCAGCGGTACCGCCAGCGGAAATCATCGGCAGCTGAATACCTGTCACCGGAAGCACGCCAATGACATAGCCGATGTTGATGAAGGCCTGTACCACCACGCCGACGGACAGCGTCGCGGCAAGCAAAGACTGGAACTGGTCTTGGGCCCGCTTGGCGGTGCGCAGGCCAAAGTAGCCGAGGACCGCGAAGAGGCCGATCACCAGTGCACCGCCCCACAAGCCGAGTTCCTCACCGATAATGGCGAAGACAAAGTCATTCTTAGCCTCCGGCAGGTAGAACCACTTGGCGCGGGATTGACCAAGGCCGACGCCCCAGAAGCCGCCGTCGGCAAGCGAGAGGAAGCCCTGATACGCCTGGAAACCTGTACCTTGCGTGTCCTCGATGTTGCCGCGCAAGGCGTCGAAGTAGGTGTGGAAGCGGTGCGAACGGAAACCACCGGCGAGGAAGACAGTGGCCATTCCGATGACGCCGAAGACACCAACCACGGTGGGCACGCGCCAATCCACACCTGCGAAGATGAGGGTAAAGACCACGACGAGGGCGAGGGATACGCCCATGCCCAAGTCACCCTGCGCCACAATGAGCACGAACATGATGCCCGAAATAATGGAGTACATCATGAAAGGATCGGTCAGGCGCATCGACCGATGCGTTTTATCCGCGAGCGCCGAGGCACCATACAAGCCCACAGCGACGCGGGCGAACTCGGAAGGCTGGAAGGCGACACCACCCGGCAGCATAATCCACGACTGCGAGCCAACCTGCGAGCGGCCGGTACCAATACCGGGGATAAGCACAAGGATGAGCAATACAATCGCAAGCCCAAGAAACCACGGCACTAAAGCTCGCAGCGTGCGCGGCGATATACGCAGTCCGATCCAGAAGACCACCAAGCCTGCAGCCACAAGGATGCATTGGCGCAGGGCGGCTGACCACGGGCTGTCGCTCTCAGAAAGCGAGGTGGCCATGGACGAGGAAAAGGCCATGAGCACGCCAATGCCGATGAGCGAGAAAATGGCGATGCGTAGCATCTGATAATCCAGCCCGGGGAAGGCACGGACGCGCTCGCGGATATCGCGCGCGCGATGGCCCAGCGTGCGGGGTGGCTTCTGGGTAGTGGTCACGGCGAGTGCTCCTGTTTAGCGGGCGAGACGGCGGGCGGCGGCGGCAAACATATCACCGCGCTGGCTCATTCCGGTGTACATATCCAACGATGCCGCAGCCGGGGCCAAAAGTACGGTATCGTCGGTGTCGGCGTGTTGCAGGGCAGCCGCAACAGCATTATCCATCGCGGCCTGGGGGTCATGGCTATCCACGAGCACGATGGGCACATGGGGTGCTGCTTTCGTGAGTGCCTGTGCGAGCAGGTGCTTGTCGACGCCCACCAGCACCGCCGCCTTCAGTCTCGCAGCGTGAGTGCGCAGCAGCTCGCTGACGTCAGAGCCTTTGAGCTGGCCACCGGCTACCCACACCACGGAGTCAAGGCCACGCATGGCAACTTCTGCTGCATGGGGATTGGTGGCCTTTGAATTGTCGATGTAGGTCACCCCGGCATGCTCGTGCACGATTTCACCGCGGTGCCCGGCCACCACATAGGACGCGAGCCCCTCGGTAATTGATTCTGCCCGCGCCCCAGCGAGTGCGGCCACAGCCGCCGCCGCGGCGGCATCGAGCACACCGGCGAGACCGGCCGGTTGGAGGGTGGTGACATCGTCAACGACAGTCGCCGTCATCCCCGCGACTCCATTGATGAATAAGCCACCGGCGCGCACTCCGACGTCACCAAGCGCAGGCTCCGTATGGCTAAACGCCGTGGCGTTCCTGTCCCCTACCAGGGCAACGACGTGCTCATCATCCTTGCCGTACACCGAGTGGGTGCCGGTGAGAATCCTCGCCTTGTCCGCTGCATAGGCCTCGAAGGAACCATGCCAGTCAAGGTGATCATCAGCCAGGTTGAGCAGCGCTCCGACCTCCGGGCGCAGCTCCGACGACCAGTGAAGCTGGAAGGAGGAAAGCTCCGCCACGAGAATGTCCACTCGCGGCTCAGCCGCTAGGGCATCGAAAGGCGATACACCGATGTTGCCTACCGCCTGGGAGCGCAGGCCCGAGCGGCGTTCATCCGCAGCCATGATGGCCGCAAGCATGCCCGTGGTGGTGGTTTTGCCGTTGGTGCCCGTGATGGCTAGCCAGCGGCGCGGGACACCGAACACCTCAGCGCGGTCGAGGCGGTAGGCCAACTCGACGTCTCCGATGACCTCGAGACCGGCATCAGAAGCGCGCGCTAGGAGCGGAGAATCGGGGCGCCAACCCGGCGAGGTGACAACGAAGGAATACTCATCGAGGGCGACCGCGTCGGTATCCGCCGTGGCTACGCCCAGCTCGGACTCAATGCGCGCGCGGGACTCCGCGTTGCCGTCGGCCACGGTGATATCGACTCCGAGGCCAGCGAGCACCGCCGCGCAGCCGCGGCCGGAGACGCCTGCTCCGGCGATGAGGACACGGCCGTCAAGAAACTCGGGACGCGGGCTCATGCGCTCAGGCCAATTCCGGCAGCGGTGAGCCAGTCACCGTAGAAGATTGCCACGCCAGCCATGGCCGCCATTGCAGCCAGAAGCCAGAAACGAACCACAACGGCGGTTTCGGCCCACCCACCGTTTTCGAAGTGGTGGTGGATAGGCGCCATGCGGAAGAAGCGCTTGCCGGTGGTGCGGAAGACCACAATCTGAATAACCACCGACACCGTCTCGATAACGAACAGCGCGCCGATGACAATCATGAGCAGCTCAGTGCGGCTGGCCACGGAGATGCCCGCCACGAGGCCGCCGAGGGCCAAGGAGCCGGTATCGCCCATAAAAATCTTGGCCGGCGCGGCATTCCACCACAGGAAGCCCAGGCAACCGCCAAGACCCGCAGCAGCTAGTACGGCTAAGTCGAGTGGATCGCGCACCTGATAGCAACCAGCGGTGAATTCATTCGCACAGGAGTAGCGGAACTGCCAGAAGGTCATGAGCGAGTAGGAGCCCATAACGATAGCGGTCACACCTGCCGCCAAGCCATCGAGGCCATCGGTCAGGTTGACGGCATTGGACCACGCGGCGATGAGGATGTACATGAAGATGAGAAACACAATGGTTCCCACCACCGCACCACCGACGGCGAGGTCAAAGGTCTTGAGGTCACGAGTAAAGGACAGCTTCGTAGACCCCGGGGTCAAGCCCTTCTCGTTGGGGAAGCGCAGGATAAGGAAGCCGAAGAGAAGAGAAAGCACAAGCTGGCTCACCAACTTGGCGGTCTTGTTGAGACCTAGATTGCGCTTTTTGAACAGCTTAATGAAGTCATCGGCAAATCCCACTGCACCAAGCCCAAGTGTTAGCCCTAGGACCAGCACACCGGACGCGGTGAAACCCACATGTCCGGTGAACATTCCGTAGAACCCCACAACAAGGTAGGCAACCAAGATGCCCGCCAAGATGGCCAAGCCGCCCATAGTGGGTGTACCGCGCTTGCGGAGGTGCGACTTAGGGCCGTCCTCGCGAATTTCCTGACCGCGGCCAGCGTCGGAGAAATACCGAATCAGTACCGGGGTGGTGAAGATCGCAACGAGGAAGCTGACCACACCAGCGATGATGATCTGAGTCACGTGCTTGAAGTCCTTTCTAGCGGCTAGCTGTGGTTCAGCTCTTCCGCGACCAACCAGAGGCGTTGGGCATTAGAGGCCTTAACCAAGACCACGTCCTTGACGCTGCGGCTGGCCCAGTCATCGACCCCTGCTGGGGCCGCGCGCAAGATACCATCGACCGCCTTCGCAGCCGCAGAAGCATCGGCGCACACCACTGTATTTATACCCTGCTGTGCAGCCGCCTCCGTCATTGCCCGGCAGTTGGAACTCTCCCCCACACCGATGAGGTGCTCGACGTGGTATTTGGCCAGTACCTCTCCCAGCTGACGGTGCGCTGCTTCGGCATCAGAACCGAGCTCACCCATCTCACCAAGGACGGCGATGGCCCGGGCACCCGGACGTGCTGCGGCAGTATAGGCCAACGCTGCGATGGCCGCCCGCATGGAATCCGGATTGGCGTTGTAGGAATCATCGATGACGGTGACACCATCACGGCGGGTGCGCACATCCATCCGGTGTTCTGAGGCGTTGCGGTGACCCGAGAGCGCACAAGCGACGGTGTCTGCTGACAGGCCCAGCTCAATCGCTGCGGCCGCCGCCGCCAACGCATTGGAGACTTGGTGGGAACCGAAGACCTGGAGCTTGACTTCTACTGGCTCAGCCCCGGGGCTGTGGAGGGTGAAGGAGGGGCGGGCGACGTCGTCAAGCTCAATGTCCGTGGCAAAGTACTGCGCTGCCGGTGCACCTCCGCGGCGGTTCTCCGTGGAGTAGTAAACAACCTTGGCTGCTGTGCGCGGAGCCATGGCAGCCACGAAAGGATCATCGGCATTGAGGACGGCAACTCCACCGTCATCAGCGCTCGGAAGAGCTTCAACGAGCTCTCCCTTGGCTTTCGCAATGTTTTCCCGAGAGCCGAACTCGCCAAGGTGCGCGGAGCCAACATTGAGCACCACGCCAATACGCGGAGAAGTGATGTCGGTGAGGTGGCGGATGTGGCCGATACCGCGTGCGGACATCTCCGCAACGAGAAATTGGGTGTGCTCATCACAGCGCAAGGCAGTATAGGGCAGCCCGATTTCGTTGTTGAAGGAACCCGGCGGCGCAACGGTCTCCCCCACAGTGCGGAAAATGGTGGCGATGAGGTCCTTAGTTGAGGTCTTGCCGGCGGAACCGGTGACGCCCACAATGTTGAGCTTATTCTGGGAAAGACGCTGGGTCACCGCACGGGCGATTGCGGAAAGCGCGGCGACGACGGCCGCAGCTGAGCCATCGTCGTCATTGGCATAAATGTCTGCGTTGGCACCATCGCCTTCGACTCGACCGCGAGGTTCAACGATGATGGCGGGCACGCCCACCGGACGCGCAGCCAAGACGGCTACGGCGCCCTTGTCGATGGCCGTCTCCGCAAAGTCGTGCCCATCGACGCGTGCACCGGGCAACGCTACGAAGAGCCCGCCCGGAGTAACCTTGCGGGAATCAAACTCGACGAACCCAGTGACCTGAGCATCTGGGTTCTCAACGTTGTCGAGGCGACCGCCGGTGATCTGAGCAATTTCGGTGAGGCTGAGGGCGATCATGCATGCTCCTTGGGCTCGTTCTGCTCCTGCGGCAAGGTGTGAGATTTCTTATCGTTGTCACCGTACCGCGCGGAAGCGCCATCCGCGCTCTGTCGAAGGACCTCGTCGAGGGCACGAGCCATCTCTTCGCGGTCATCGAAGTGATGCATGGTGTCGCCGATGAGCTGCCCCACCTCGTGGCCCTTGCCCACGACGATGACGGCATCACCTGGCTGCGCCCACGCCACAACTTCATCGATCGCCTTGGCGCGAGAATCAGCTTCACGGATATCTCCGTCTGGGTTGGCCTCGCGGGCGCCCTTGATAACCGCGGCACGGATAGTGGCCGGGTCTTCGGTACGGGGATTGTCATCAGTGACCACGGTTAGGTCAGCGCGTTCTGCCGCAGCGGCCCCCATAAGCGGGCGCTTGGAGGAGTCACGGTCTCCGCCCGCGCCGACGACGATGCCGATACGGCCGCTGGTTCCCTCCAACTGACTGCGCAAGGTGTCAAGAACAGCGGCGATGGCGGCGGGCTTGTGGGCGTAGTCAACGACAGCCACGAAGTCTTGCCCACGGTCGATGCGCTCCATTCGACCCGGAACAGCGACCTTTTCTACGCCCGCGAGGAATGTCTTGGGATCCAGTCCGATGGCCGCCGCCATACCGGTTGCCAGGGCAGCGTTGGCGATGTTGAATTCGCCCGGCATCGGCAGGCGGAAGTCATATGTCTGACCGCTAGATGCGACGGAAAGTTCGACCTGCTGAGCACCGGTTGCCTCGGTGCTCAGCTGACGTGCGGTGATGTCAGCACTGCTGTGCGTCGCCACGCGCGTGAGCGGCAGCGCCGCGGCACGTTCAGCCATACGCGCTCCCCAATCATCATCGACACAGATAACGGCACGGGCGGCGGCTTGGGGGCCGTCGAAAAGCGCGGCCTTGGCCTCGAAGTAATCCTCCATCGTGGGGTGGAAGTCGAGGTGGTCCTGGCTGAGGTTGGTAAAACCACCGACGGCGAAATTCGTGCCGCGCACGCGCCCCAGCTCCAAAGCATGGGAGGAGACCTCCATGACCACGTGGGTGACTCCTTCCGCCACCATGCGGGCGAACAATTCCTGGAGTGTCGGAGCCTCCGGAGTGGTCAGCGTGGTGGGCACAGGCTCACGGTTGATACGTGTGCCCGTTGTTCCAATGAGGCCAACGGAGTAACCCGCGTGGAGCAGACCTGCTTCAAGCAGGTAGCTCGTCGTTGTCTTGCCGGAGGTACCCGTCACGCCGAGAATGGTGAGATTTTCCGTAGGATGCTCATAAATTTCCGCTGCAACAAGGCCGAGAATGGCGCGAATATCCTCCACAACAAGAACGGGACGCGATTCTCCCGCCGAGGCAAGAAGGGCCTGGCCTTCCTCATCCGTGAGGATGGCGGCTGCCGGAGTATCAGCGGCATAGCGTGCTCCGTGCACACGGGTTCCAGGCAGCGCGGCGAAGAGGCCGCCAGGTGCCAGCTTCGCAGAGTTCAGGCCGCAGGAGTCCACGGTAACCGAGGCATCCCCGATCACCCGACCTCCGGCAATCTCCGCTAGGCGTTCAAGGCTGATGCTGCTTGTCACTGTGTTTCCTTTGCTTTCTGTTTTCTCTTTGGCTCTGAAATTCTGTGAGTAAATCGTGGTGTTGAGGTGGGCATTTACTCAGCGCGCATCGTTAGCGGGGGCGCCGGCGGTGAGGGCGGGATGTTATCGCGGTTGAGCAGCCAGGCGGCAATGTCGCTGAACACTGGAGCTGCAGACTGCCCTCCAGAACCGTCGTCATTGACGCCGGATTCGGGTTCGTCGAGCATGATGGCGACGACGAAACGGGGGTCGTCGGCAGGGGCAATGCCTGCAAACGTGATCCAGTATTTGGAGTTGGAGTAGGCACCGGTCTCCTCATCGACCTTCTGCGCGGTACCTGTCTTACCGGACAGCTGGTAGCCCTCAATCTGGGCGTTGCCGGCAGTACCGTTATTGATGCCCAGCTCGTCTGACTGGAAGACGGCTCGGAACATGTCGACCACAGTCTCCGCGGTTTCCGGGCTCACGACCTGAGTGGTCTCTGGCTCGTCCAGCTCTTCCTTGGTGCCATCCGGGCCGGTGATGGAATCAATAATGCGGGGCTCAATCCGCTCGCCGTCATTGGCTAGTGTCTGGTAGACCGAAGCCAGTTGCAAAGCTGTCCATGATTGTCCCTGACCGATAGGCAGGTTAGCGAACGTACCGCCCGACCACTGGGAGCGTGCCGGAACAAGGCCAGGCGACTCATTGGGAAGCTCAATGCCCGAGGTCTGGCCGAGTCCAAATTTTTTCAGGTACTCAGCGTATGTGTCTTGGCCCAAACGCTCCGCCAACATCAGCGTGCCCACGTTCGAGGACTTACCAAAAATACCGGTGGTGGTGTATGGCTCAACGCCATGCTGCCACGCATCGTTAACGGTAACGCCCGCCATGTCGATAGAACCAGGAACCTGATGAACCTCGTTGGGGTCAGTGAGGCCTTCCTCGATAGTCGCAGCGGCGGTGATAATTTTCGCCACGGAGCCTGGTTCGAAGGGGTGCGAGATGCTGCGGTTGTCAAAGGTCTTATTCTTCTCCAGCTGCTTCTCAATGTCCTTATTCGGATCAATAGTGCCCGTATTCGCCATAGCGAGAACTTGTCCCGTTGCAGCATCAAGAACCACAGCTTCAGCGCTCTTGGCCTTCGAGTTCGCCTTTGCCTTTTCCAGCTTCTGCTGGACGTAAGTCTGCAGGTCGAGGTCAAGGGTCAAGGTGACGTTTTTGCCGTCAGTAGTAGGCACCTGGTCACGGAGCGTGCCGGGGATGACCTGGCCGCTTGCGGAGACATCCTCGGTCGAGCTGCCGTCGATTCCTGTCAACGTAGTATCGCCCGAGGCTTCGAATCCGAACTGGCCTTGGCCGTCCATAGAGACTTTGCCGATGACATTCTCCGCAATGGAGCCATTAGGGTACTGGCGAATTTGCTGCTCATCCGCTGCGAGTCCGTGGTACTGCTCAGAGATCGTCACCGCCACATCCGGATCCACGTTGCGCACGAGAACCTCGTATTGGGTATCGGCGCGGAGTTTATCCATGATCTGCTCCGAGTCCACATCACCCGCGTCGATGCCCGCATCCTTGAGCATCCGTGGGATCCCCTCAGACATGTCGGTGAGGCGCTCGGTGACCTTGTCATCGAGGAACTTTTCCTTGGCATCAGGGGCGAGACCTGCGTACTCGGCGGTATCAGCGGCTTCGAGCTTTTCCTGCTGGCGCAGTTCATCACGCAAACGAGTCGGTGACACCGTAAGTGAGCGGGCCCGCATGGTGTAGGCAAGGCGCTGGCCTTCACGGTCAAGAATTTCGCCACGGCCTGCAGTATCGATGTACACACGCGTGCGTTGGGCTGCTGCCTTAGCCGCTAGGTCAGGGCCCCACACAATTTGTACCCAAGCGAGTCGGCCCATCCACGCCACCATGACCACGAGGAGTAGCGAGGCAACGACGTGCACACGGCGCCGCATGGTCTTCTGCTGGCTCAAGACAGGTTTACCCGTGCGTGGTTGCCTGTCACGTGTGGCAGGGATGACCCTGTCGGCGTCGTATCGCTGCCGTGGCTGGTGTGCTGTGCCGCGCGGCTGGGCGGCACGGGCCGTGGAAGGGCGCCTCGGGCGCCGGCCACCGGAGTGTGGTGGAGTCACACGTCACCTTTCTTTCTGCAGCGAATGGGCTAGGTTCCCCCACCGCGGACGGCGGGCGTACTTACACCCGAATTCTGCCCTATGATCACCGCGCGCCCGCGCAGGCACGCGCGGGCAGCCGCGGAATCTAGCCGCGGGCAGCGTAGGGAGCTTGCGCCGGGATGTCCGGCAGCTCCACGGCACCGTCGGCCGGGGCTGACTCCTCCGGGTGGGTCTCTTGGCCAGCTGGCGCTTCCTGCTCAACGTCCTCACCGCGCGGTACACCGTTGTGGAGGTTCGGGCGGGCGTTGAGGTTGTCTGACATGTTGGCCGTTGCATTCGGGTCACTGGAGGCGCGGCCCGGACGGACTGGTTCACCGTTAACGTCGACGACGGATTCCATCTCCGGGGTCGCTTCGCGCTTTTCCTGAACCTTTCCTTCACCGTCAGCCTCAACGATGCCTGGCTGTACCGGGATACCCATTTTGGCCTCGTGCGCACGGCGGGCAACGTCAGAAGAAGAACGAACATTCTCAAGGTCGCGGTTCAAGGTTTCCAGCTGATTGTTCAAGGTGGACTCGTGAGCCGTTAGTTGCTGAATCTTAAAGGTCTGAGAGGTCGACAGACCCGACAGCCACATCGCTCCCACCACTCCGGTGATGAGCAGCGCGATAGCGATAACAGAGAGTCGCGCAAAAAGACCGTTGTTCTTCGGCTTGTGAACGACGCGGCGACCGCGGTTGCTCACTACTTGTTTAGAACCGAGACGGCTTCCACGCAGACCTTCGCTCTTACGGCGCGGAGGCACCGTGCTGCGGTGCGGAGAGCGGCTCGGCAACGGAGTCGTGCGGCGTCCTCGTTCGAGCAGCGCGGTTCCCTGACCGGCGTGGTCAGATCCGGTGGTGAAATCGCGGCTGGCGCCCATGGTGGGGATCCTCTCGTGGTGGGGGGATGGGACTGTGCGGTCTCGTAGCGTCATGATTTTCCTCCCGGGTCATGGAAAGAGGGCGTTCCCTCGACTCGCTCGAGAGCCCGTACTCGAACTGAGGCGGCCCGCGAGTTCTCAGCTATCTCGTCCTCGCAGGCCCTCTCAGCACCGCGCGTCACGATGGAAAAGTGAGCGGCGGTACCGGGGAGATCCATCGGCAGGCCAGCCGGGGTTGTTGAGGTGCTGAGCTCCTTGAAGGCCTGCTTCACAATGCGATCCTCGAGGGACTGATAGCTCATGAACACCGCACGCCCACCCACGGCGAGTGCATCCGTAATGACCGGGATGACATTCTCGATGGCCTCGAGTTCGCGGTTGACCTCCACGCGAAGTGCTTGGAAGGTGCGTTTAGCTGGGTGACCACCGGTACGACGAGTGGCAGCTGGAATTGCTGCGTACAGAAGCTCAACCAAGCGCGCAGACGTAGTAAACGGTTCTTTTTCTCGCTCCTTGAGGACTGCAGAAGCAATCTTTCCGGCGAAGCGCTCGTCACCATATGTTTTGAGTACACGGGCCAAATCCCCGTGGCTGTAGGTGTTTAGAATGTCTGCAGCCGTGATCCCCTGGCTTGGATCCATGCGCATATCCAATGGCGCATCCGTCTTGTACGCAAAGCCACGGTCAACCTGATCCAGCTGCATGGAGGACACCCCCAAATCGAACAGCGCACCGGCCACTCCATGCTCGCGTGCGATGGCAAAAATCTCATGGTCGCCGCGCGCAATTGCACCACCAACGTCATCAAAGCGAGCGTTGACGCCGATGAAGCGGTCCGGAAAGGCGGAGAGGCGCTGTGTTGCAGCGCCTAGCGACGCCCCATCTCTGTCCACACCAATAATGCGCGCTGAGGGGAACTCATGAAGGAAGTATTCGCTGTGGCCACCCGCACCGAGCGTGCCGTCCACGATGATGGCGTTGGCCCCCAGTGCATCGACGGCAGGCGCCAGCAACTGCGCCATGCGCGCACGCATGACTGGTACGTGTCCGTGGTTTTCGTTTACGCCGTAGGTGATGTTCTCATCCTGTGCCACAGCCCGCTGTCCCCCTCTCTTAAGGCGCCTGAGTTCGCTGTCTGGTTTGGTCGATAAGAATCGAGTGCGTATAGGGCCCTGTCCGAGGAAGGCTTCTGATATCGGGGAAGTACACCAGATCATCCTCCTCGGGCAGAGTCCGTACACGCACTCTCGTTATTCCAGCCTCTACAAAAGGCCAGCTAGCACGTCATCGGCATCTGCCGCCGAATAAGCGTCTTCAGTTTGCGCCTGGTACTCAGCCCATGCAGCTGCGTCCCAGATTTCGAGGAAGTCAACCGAGCCAACAACCACGCATTCCTTGGTGAGGTTTGCGTACTCGCGGTGCCCCGCGGATAGCGTGATACGTCCGTGCCCGTCGGGGCGCTGTTCGTCCGCACTTGCTGCCAAGTTACGAATGAACGCACGCGCGTCCGGGTTGGTGCGTGACACAGCCGCTGCTTTCCGAGCTCGTGCCGCGAACTCCTCTCGCGGGTAGACCGCGAGCGAATGATCCTGTCCTTTGGTGACCATCAGGCCACCGGCCAGCTCTTCACGAAACTTCGCCGGAAGCGTAAGCCGCCCTTTGTCGTCGAGCTTGGGAGTGTAGGTACCGAGAAACATCCCGGGTCCACCTTCCTGTCACTCGAAAACTCCGGATTCCTCTTGCGACAAGAGAGCAATTCTCCTCCGCTACGCCCCACTCTACCCCACTTTCCCCCACCTACCACACCTTAGAAGCGAATTACACGGGCGTGTCTTTCTATAACCCCAGATAAAAGGCATTGTTTTCAGTGGGGGGAATTCCCCGGCACCCCCTTGACAGACTACCCATTGCACCCCATCCACCCCCTCGGTAACACTCACCACTTTGAGAGCTCTATCCCCTTCCCCCACTCGCGAAAGGCTCTTCCTGCACTTTCCGACGCTCGTCTCCCCATCCACCCCCGCGAAAGCGCTCGCCATCCCCAGAGTTCAATGCCAGGTGGGGCAAAGTGGGAAACGTGGGGCAAAGTGGGGGGGATTTAGGCAAAACAAAAGCGCCGCACCTCTCTGCATGCGATGACAGAAGCCATCGCCGCAAAGTGGTGCGGCGCTTCACCGAAAGAGCTAGCGCATTTAGCGCTCCTCGAAACGACGGCGGAAGTTATCCTCCAAGCGGTTACCCATTCCGCCATTCTTCTTTTTTGATTGCTTAGCGCGCGAAGGATATGCCGCGGCAGACACTAACGAACCCTCCGCGTTGCCACGAAGCATCCACACGCCTGCACCGAACATCACAAGGAAGCCAAGCACGGACAAGGCGATGAACCAGAGCGACTGCTGCGCCAAAGCGATGCCCCCAACCATCATGCATAAACCAACGACGACGAGGGCCACACCGCGGAGAGTAATGGCACCGGTTCCTCCCCCGAAGGAGGAATCACCGGATACAGACGCACCAAAGTCAGGGTCGTTGGCCAGCAACGACTGTTCAATTTCACGCAGCGCTTGCTGTTCTTGCTCAGAAAGGGCCACAGCGTCCTCCGTACTGGGTTGCGGGTAGTTGGGGTCTAATTTTAGGGGGTTACATCTCTACAACGTCAAGAGTAGCGAGATAGTTCCCGCAAAGACAGTTCACCCCTGGCACCCCTTCCTGCAACCTCCAACACTAAGCCGCAAGACCGCCAAAACCGAGTTCGGATTCTGTTACATCCACGTAGCGAGCAGCAAGTGCCAAGTACTCATAAACAGCATCCTCACCGGGCACCGGATCCAGTCCCGACGCCACACGGGAACGCACGCGCGAGTAATCCTTAAACTCCGCAGCCCACTGAGCATCCGCAGGGCCAATGAGAGCCACCTGCTCCCAGGCAGACGACGGCAAACGGCGACGACGCGCGACCGTCGATGCTGCCACACGTGCACCCGCAGCGCGCAGGGATGCGCGATACGCCATTTCCAGCGCATCCTCTAGGCGCCCGCGGGCGGCACTCTTGCGGGCATCTGCGAGCAAATCGAGAGCCTGCCCCACAAAACGATCGCGGCGCACACTCTGCAGCGCCTCCCGGTTGCGGCTCCGCGCTGCCGCCGTTGCTGAAATTACCTGCGCCATGACCACTCCTCCTTGAACATCTCGCTCGCAAACATCACGCTTGCCTTGTCTGTTGCGGTTCACTGTAGAACCACCTCTGTACATCCATCACTAAGTTTAGCTCACGTGTTCGATCATAGCAATGGTTTAAGCACATGACAGTAATGACTTTTCGAACACATAAAGGATAGCCAACGCCACTCGTTTTCCGCTTTACTTTCGTGTTCGATGAGGATCTGCTGTTATTAGAACCGTGAGTTATACGCTGCGCCGCTTGAGCCCCCAAGAGTTCGCCATTGCCCTCCCGCAACTGGTGGACATCTACATCGAGGCAATGAATTATTCGCCGGGCTTGCGTGACCAGTCCATCGCCCGCTGGCGGTCCGATGCCATCCGCCCAGGATTCTCCTGCGTGGTCGCAACGACCGAACATGGAATCTCTGGCTTTGCCTACGGCTTCCTAGGTTCTCCTGATACATGGTGGGACCGGCAGCTTCGCCGAGCTCTCATGACCAGGGGTGGCCCTACCCCGGAACAAGAAGACGTGCTGCACAACTACTACGAGCTCGCTGAGATCCATGTCCGCCCAGGGGAACAAGGACACGGGCTCGGGCACAGCATCCTCGATGCCTTCGCGTGGAACCTTCCAGCTCGCTACATCCTTCTATCCACCCCAGAACATTCGACCGAATCTAACTCGGCTTTCCGCCTCTACCGGAGGATGGGTTTTACTGACTTTCTCCGTCAGCACTACTACCCCGCTGATTCCCGCCCCTTCGCCATCCTTCAATCCTCCGTGCCACTTAACCCCGTCGAGGCCACCCAGCCTGGCGCTTAACCCCCGTGCCCCTGCCAGGTATCGTGGCAAGTGTGACTGAACCGAAGATTCCTTCCTTGGACGACATTCCCGGCGCTGTACGCGACGAGCTCGCGCAGTTTCTCGCCGGCCAACGTAGTGCCATCGCCGCTATTGGCCAGCCAGTAACCAACGCCATCTCCTACCTGGAATCCTTTGTCCTCGACGGCGGAAAGCGCATCCGCCCGCTCTACGCCTGGGCAGGGTTTGTCGGCGCACGTGGCCTCGAGGGGCCAGAATCTCCCGACGCTATGCTGCGTGCAGCCTCATCGTTGGAATTCATCCAGGCCTGCGCACTTATTCACGATGACATCGTGGACGCATCTGATACCCGGCGTGGTAATCCGACGGTCCACCGGGGCGTCGCCAAGCGGCACCGCGAATTGGGATTGGGCGGTGACTCGGATTTCTTCGGCCAATCCCTGGCCATCCTCATCGGTGACATGGCGCTGGTGTGGGCGGAAGACATGCTCCAGGACTCTGGCTTGAGTCCGGAGGCGCTTGCCCGTGTGCGCGACCCCTGGCGGGGAATGCGCCGAGAAGTCATTGGCGGCCAGATGCTGGATATTTCCCTCGAAGCAGAAGGCTCTGAGGACGCCTCCCTGGCGGATTCGGTGAACCGATTCAAGACGGCCGCCTACACCATTGAGCGTCCCCTCCACCTTGGTGCTGCCGTCGCGGGAGCTTCCGACCAGCTCATTGCTGCTTTCCGCGGCTATGGCCGTGACATCGGCATTGCCTTCCAGCTGCGTGATGACCTGTTGGGGGTCTTCGGTGACCCCGCCGTGACAGGAAAGCCGGCCGGAGACGATCTTCGTGAGGGCAAGCGCACCGTCCTGCTCTCCCTTGCACTGCAGCGCGCGGATGAATCCGACCCCGCTGCGGCCGCCGAGCTACGTCGCCTTATTGGGCAGACTGAGGATCCCCAAGAGATTGCGCGCATGGCGGAAATTATTGAGGCCTCGGGGGCACCGGACGTCGTCGAGCAGCGCATTAGTGACCTCACCCGCTCGGGCCTGGCGCATCTCCACGATGCCCCCGTCTCTCCTGAGGTCACTACGACCTTGGAAGAGCTCGCTCGCAAGTCCACGGCTCGTCGGATGTAGCATGGCTGCCCGCTCGTCCACGCGCCTGACACTGCGCGTCCCCCAGCCTCTAACTCTGGGCATCGTCGCCGCTACCATCCTGGCGCTGGCTTCCTTCTCCGGTGGTGCCTCACGCAACCGGGGAGGCGTTCTCGAAGCCCTCAACATCGGTTTTCTGTCCTACGGTCACGGCCGCAACATTGGCATGGTGCTCTATTGGATAGGCCTCTTCGGGCTCGTCGCCGCCTGGGTGTTGGCGGGACGTCACGTCATCGCGCCGCAACTGAAGGAGCCCACACCGGAAGGGGGTCTGCGCGAGATCCAGCGCATGCTTTTGTGCTGGATAGCGCCTCTTCTCGCCGCAGCTCCCTTGGCCTCCCGAGATGTGTATTCCTACCTCATGCAGGGAGCGATGGTGCGCGATGGTTTCGATCCTTATACAGAAGGCGCAGCGGTTAACCCCGGACCATTCCTGCTTGAAGTCTCTCACGACTGGCGCAACACCACCACGCCGTATGGTCCGCTTCACCTGTGGATGGGCAACGCCGTCACGCACCTCGTGGGCGATCACGTTGCGGCGGGCATCATTGTCTACAAGGCGATTTCCGTCCTTGGTTTCGCGGCTATCGCCTGGTCGATTCCGCGCCTTGCCCGCTCTATCGGCGGCGATCCAGCGCTAGCGCTGTGGCTAGGCGTGGCCAACCCCGTCATGATTTTGCATCTCATCGGCGGTATGCACAATGAATCTGTCATGGTCGGGCTCGTATCTGTGGGTCTTTTGGCAGCAGTGCACCACCGGTTCCATGCCAGCCTTCTCCTCGTGGGCGTTGCGGTCTCGCTCAAGGCCACGGCAGTCATCGCCGCGCCGTTTATCGTTTGGATCATGGTGCACCGCTGGGCTCCGGACGGTACCCGCATGGTCAAGCGTGTCGGTATCTTCCTCATGGCGGGGGTTCTCGCCGTGGCAGAGGTTGCGGTGGCGGTGGCGGTGATCACGTGGGCGTCGGGAAGCTCGTGGGGATGGCTATCGCAAATCAGCGGCAACTCGAAGGTGATCAACCCGCTAGCGGGTCCAACGCTGCTTGCCGACGTCCTCGTGCCCCTCATCCAGTTCTTCTCCCCCGACACCACATACAACGACGTACTGGGCGTGCTGCGCTCTGCAGGCATGGTGCTCATGCTTCTGGGACTTGTCCTGATGTGGTGGTGGGGACGCACCGGCGTGCGCCGCGCCATCGCTGACACGGCCGCTGCCTACCAGGTGGCCTTTGTCTTCAACTCGGTAACACTGCCCTGGTACTACGCATCGGTGCTGACGCTCATGGGCACGTTCCGCCCACCGCTGTCCATCATCAAACTCACGACGGGCGCAGCACTGTTCATCGGCGTCGCCTTCGCCGGCGATGGCAACCACCAGCTCTATAACTGGTTCTGGGTCATCGGCATGATTGTGGTGGCTTGGACAGCCACGCAATGGATTTTCGCGGGCGTACCTGCGTCTGCTACTGCGTCCGCTACTGCGTCAACTAAAAAGCCGACGCCTGCGCGCGCCGAATAACTTCGCGCGCGAGGTGACCGTGCAGGCCATCAATGGGACGGCCTGGCAAGGAATCATCCTCAGTAAACAGGTGGGCAAGAATTTCGTTATCACTCCACCCGTTGTCAGAAAGCACCGTGATCACGCCAGATACGTACTTGGAAATCACGCCCTTGGTGTTGAAGAAGGCGGCTGGGACACGTCGGTTACCCTCCGGATCACGCCAGGCGATGAACTTGCGGGCATTGAGCAAATCAAAGACGCGGGTAATCGGCAGGTCTAGCTTCTCAGCTACCTCCTTGAGCGTCAGAAGCTCCTCACCCGCCAGAAGTTGCGGCAGCTCGGGATGGGAATTTTCGTGGGAGTTAGCAGAATTAGTCACAGACACAACTGTAGCGGGATCACACTTTGGCGCGGGGATCGGCCATACTGGAATCCATGACGAGGCTGAACGTGGGCGATATTCTTGAAGGACGCTACCGCATCGATCAGCCGATCGCCCGCGGAGGCATGTCCACTGTCTACCGCTGCGTGGATATGCGCTTGGGCCGCGCCGTCGCCGCCAAAGTGATGGATGAGCGCTACCACGATGACCCCGTCTTCGTCACCCGCTTTGAGCGTGAGGCCCGCGCCATGGCGCAGCTCAGTCACCCCAACCTCGTCGGGGTCCACGACTTCTCCGCTGACGGGCTGCCCATCTATCTCATCATGGAGCTCATCACCGGCGGCACGCTGCGCGAACTCCTAGCTGAGCGCGGCCCCATGCCGCCGCATGCGGCCGCCGGGGTCATGCACTCAGTGCTGGCAGGGCTCAGTGAGGTCCACGATGCCGGACTTGTCCACCGCGATATCAAGCCGGACAACGTCCTCATCACCAACACCCACCGCGTCAAGGTTGGTGATTTCGGTCTCGTGCGCTCAGCACGCGCCGAGCACGACAGCTCCGGCCACATTGTCGGCACCGTCAGCTACCTCTCCCCCGAGCAGGTAACGGGTGCAGACATCACCCCCGCCTCTGATGTCTATTCAGCCGGAATCGTCCTCTTCGAGCTGCTCACCGGCACTGTCCCTTTCTCCGGTGAAACCCCACTGGCGCATGCCACCGCTCGCGTCCATGCGGATGTTCCGGCTCCGTCCTCACGTATTGAGGGCGTGCCCATGCTTTTCGACGCCCTCGTGGCCACCGCCACCGCACGCCATCCCGCCGAGCGTTTCGCCGACGCCGGTGAGTTCCTCGACGCGCTCGATGACGTCTCCCGCGAGCTCCAGCTACCGGCCTTCACTGTCCCCATCCCTCACAACTCGGCCGCGGCACGCACGGCCGCCGTTCCCACCGATTTTGGAGGCGCGGGCAATACTCGAGTCTTTGACGCAACCTCGGCGATTGAAACCCATCGCGTAGAAACACCCGTCTACGACGGCCCCTCTTATGAGACGAGAGTCGAGCCTCCCTTGGCTCCTCCACCAGCTGCTCCGCACACTGCTCCCCCGGCTCCCGTGGATGAACCCTACGCGCCTCCGGGTGCTATCGAGGAACCCGAGGAACGCCCGCTCAGCAACCGCAGCGCGGTCGCGCTTATCGGCTTCCTCATCCTAGTCGGCCTCGCCACGCTCGCTGTTGCCGTCGCAGCGTGGTGGTTTGGCTCCGGAGAATACGGCACGTGGCCGATCCTCTGGAGGCCATACTAACCTGCGGCGAAAGTGCCGCAGCTTGCTAGTTGCGCAGCATCTCCGCAATGAGGAAGGACAGTTCCAGCGACTGCTGGGTATTCAGTCGCGGGTCCACGGCGGACTCGTAGCGGCCCGGCAGATCCACGTCCGTGATGTCCTCAGCACCACCGAGGCATTCGGTGACATCCTCACCGGTGAATTCCAGGTGCACGCCACCCGGGTGGGTGCCCAGCTCGCGGTGGACCTCGAAGAAGCCCTGCACCTCGTCGACGATCTTGTCGAAGTGACGGGTCTTGTAGCCGTTGGAGGCGGTGAAGGTGTTGCCGTGCATCGGGTCCGACTGCCAGACCACCTTGTGGCCGGAGTCCTCCACTGCCTTCACAATCGGAGGAAGAACAGAGCGCACCTTGTCGTGGCCCATGCGGGCAATCATGGTGAGGCGACCCGGTTCGCGGTTGGGATCGAGTTTCTCTGCGTACTCAACAGCCTGCGCCGGTGTGACACCTGGCCCAAGCTTGATGCCTACCGGGTTACCGATGATGGAGGCGAACGCCACGTGGAAATCCTCAATGCCACGGGTGCGCTCACCAATCCAGAGCTGGTGTGCGGAGAGATCATACAGCTTGGTATCGCCGTTAGTATCGGTGCCCAAGCGCAGCATGGAGCGCTCATAGTCCTTGAGCAGTGCCTCGTGCGAGCAATAAATCTCTGCCGAGCGCAGGGTCTCATCGGAGACACCACATGCATTCATGAAGGCCAGGCCGTTCTCAATCTCATCCGCAAGCGCCTGGTAGCGCGCACCGGCCGGGGAGTTTGCCACGAACTCACGGTTCCACTCGTGTAGGCGGTAGAGATCGGCGGTGCCAGAATGCGTCAGGGCCCGCACCAGGTTCATGGCCGCAGAGGAGTTCGCATAGGCACGAATCATGCGGGCGGGGTCGTGGCGGCGGGATTCCTCGTTGGCCTCCACACCATTGACGATGTCACCGCGGTAGTTGTACAGGCCGTTGGCATCCAGATCCGATGAACGAGGCTTAGCGTACTGGCCGGCAATACGGCCCAGCTTCACCACCGGAGTCGAGGCGCCGTAAGTCAGGACCACGGCCATCTGCAGCAGCGTCTTGATGTTGCCACGGATGTGCGGCTCAGTGTTGGACTCGAAAGTCTCCGCGCAGTCGCCGCCTTGAAGAAGGAAAGCGTTGCCCAAGGCTACATCGGCAAGCTTGCGCTTGAGCTCCTCAATCTCAGGGGCCACGACGATGGGCGGGACGGATTCCAGAATCTTGCGCACATTATCCGCCTGCAGCTGGTCCCAGCTGGGCTGCTGCTTGGCTTCGCGGGCGATGGCGTCCTGGAACTTCTCGTTGATTCCCTCCGGCAGCGGCGGGAGATCGGGAAGGGCGTCTTTGGGGATATCTACTGTCCAACTCACACCCAGTATTAAACCACCTTGCACCTATAGCGCGTTAGTTAATCCCCCAATCTCCCCACCTTATAAATTCACGCGGTTACCGCGAGTCAAGGGCAGGTGCTGCTCACAGGTGCGGAACTTGGCGAGGTTATGGCGGGCGTCGACAAGCGCATCGTGGTTACCATTCGGCACCGGCGGCAGTTTCGGACGCCCCGCAAACTCCCAATACTGCTTCAGCTCGCGCGTATAGCGCGGCAACCCCTTGGGAAGGCCCGCCATGTCACCCCACAGCTGAGCCAGAACGACATGGTCATAAGCGCCTACCCAGGCCCACAGCTCAATGGGGGTGGACTGGCGCCCCATGAACTCAAGGAGCTCCTCGCGGATAGTGTCACGGGATTTCCAGACCGGATTCCCCGGACTCGGCAGTTTGTCCAGGACGTTCTCGCGCACCCAAGCATTGGCTTTGGCTGGGTCAAAGTCGGTGGACACTGCGTAGTACTCGCTACCGTCTTCTCCCACGATGCCGATGGAGACCAGTTCAATGGTCGATCCGTCCTCGATGAACTCGGTGTCGTAGAAGTAGCGCACGTTGTCGTATCCTAGTCCCTCCCCTTAATCCACCGTCACTGGGGCCTATACTCAAGGCAGTGACACAATCTCTCCGCTCCTCACTTCTTCCCCTCTGCCTCGTTGTCCTGGCAGCGATGGCGTGGCTGATGTGTCTCTCGCCCGACGGAGCCGGGGACGGTAGCACACCGCGATACGCCATTGACCTCGATGTATACCGTGAAGGCGGGTTCCTTTCCTGCGGCGCCCTCGGGTTCCTCGCAGCCCCTGGCAGCTCTCTCACCTACTGGATTCGGACTCTATGGGATCCCTCGCGCATCGGGAACATGGCGTACTCCGGTAACCAGTCTCTTCGCGGCATGGTTAGCCGTATCGCTCCCGAACATGCCTCATCGATGTGGTTCCTCGGATGCATCATCACTATGGCGGCACTGTGGTGGATTATGAGGTGGATTGAGGAACATACCGGTAACGAGGTCGCTCTCATGCTCCTGGCATCCTCCGCAGCCCTACTGTGTTCCCCTGTCTCATGGTCCCACCACTACACGTGGCTCAGCCTGGCCGCGGTCTACCTTGTGCTGCGCCGACGCTGGATTTTCGCCGCCCTCACGTGGTTCGTCCTCCTCGCCCGCGGACACTGGCTCGTCCCCTACGCAGACCACCGCGAGCTAGGGTGGTCGTGGTGGCAGCAGATTCCCGGTAATGACTATGTTTTTGTCACCGTAGTGCTCGTCATAGCAAGCGTCTGGTTCTCCAGCGGCTCAATGGGCGCTGCTTGGCGGCATCCCCATGCCCGCGGCTTCACCGACCACCCCAGCACGGCACCTTGTCCAAAGCCCACAGCGCCTGAGAGCCGCTAGGCACGGCGCTGGGAGAAAAACAAGAGCTCACAGACTATCGGGCCTCCGGACTGGGCTCGGCCCCTTCCGGGTAGCCGTGTCCAGCTTGCAGGGAAGCCTTAACGTCGGAGGCATAGACGTCCACATAGGGCTGTCCCGTCAGCTCCGACAACTGCTTCATTACATAATCGGTAAAGGCACGTGCGGTCTCATACTCATCGGGATCCATACCACGCTCGGCCGCCCACGCCTTCGGATCGATGGGTTCGCCCACGCGCATACCGACGCGTACGGGGCGCGGAATCCACGAACCGATGGGGTTAGCCTTGCGCGTATTAATCATCGCGATAGGCAGCACTTTTTCACCGGTAGTCAGCGCGATGCGCGCCATGCCGGTGCGCCCCTTGTAAATGCGGCCATCCGGCGAGCGCGTGCCCTCTGGGTAGATGCCAAACAGATCACCGCGACCCATGATGCGCTCGGCGCTAGCTAGCATGGCATCGCCCGCGTTCTTGTCCACGCGATCGATCGGTACCTGGCCCACGGAGCTAAAGAACCAGTTCTGAAGGCGACCTACAAGACCCGGCGTAGTGAAATACTCGCTCTTGGCCAAGAACGTGATCTGCCGCGGGCACAACAGCGGGAAGTAAAACGAGTCCATCACGGCCTGGTGCGAGGACGCGAGGATAGCCGGGCCGGTCTCCGGGATGCGATCCATCCCCTCGGACCACGGCCGGTTCCATACCCGCAGAGCAGGGCCAAAGAAGATGTGTTTAAATGCCCAGTACCACTTGTTTCGCATCGCTTATAGTCCTATCTGGTTGTGCAGGCCACGCGGAAGAATCCGCGACGGGAAGTGTGCGGTGTTAACCTCGGCGCTCCTGACGGGCTAGATCAGCGACTCCGATCATACCCGCAGCCGAACCCAACTCGGCAGTCGCGACGCGCGCTAACGGCCGGTGACCGGCGCCAACAATCTGACGAGCCATACACTCCCGTGCTGTATCAAGGTACAGATCCGCGTCTTGGGATACTCCCCCACCGATAACAATGAGCTCTGGATCCAGCACATCCGCCACCATGGACAGCCCCTGTCCCAGCCAGTGGCCAAAGTCCTTCATCACTGCAACAGCCAAAGGATCTCCCTGACGAGCAGCTGCGGCGATCTCCTCCCCGGACGGAGTCTCCGACAAAGTGGTCTCATAGTGCCCACGCAGATCCGCGACTGTATCCGGCAGCGCGGTACCGGAGGCATAGCGCTCCAAACAGCCGCGCTTACCGCAGGAGCACACGCGTCCGCCTGGGTTCACAACGAGGTGCCCGAACTCAGGAGCGGTGCCGAAAGCGCCGCGATAAATCCGTCCCTCCGTGAACAGCGTTGCACCTATGCCAGTACCGACGGCAAAGAACACCCATTCTTGCGCACCCCGGCCAGCGCCGTAACGCCACTCGCCCCAAGCCGCTGAGTTGGCGTCGTGCTCGAGGCGAACCGGAACATCCAAGCGCTTGCTCAAGGTCTCACGCACCGGCGCATCACGCCAGGGAAGATGAGGGGCAAAACGCACAACTTCACACTCGGGATCCAAGAAACCGGCGAGAGCCAAACCCACTGCATCGATGTCATGGCGGCCCGACAATTCATCCACGCAGCGCACGATGTCATCGTCGAGCTGAGCTGCATCCATCGCCGTGGGCACGCTCATAGAATCTAGGATTTCCCCCGCCTCATCAATCACTGCTGCGCGCAAGTTGGTGCCGCCGATGTCGAAGCCAATGGTGAGGCTCGTAGGGTCGCCGTCGGCGGAGGAAGAGTGTTCAAGCATGACTAGTAGGATATACCTCAGCCTTAGGTGTGGTCACATTCAAGAACATCCCGCAGGCGCGCTCCCATGATTTCCCACGTCCAGTGCTGTTCCACGTGGCGGCGCCCAGCGGCGCCCATGCGGTGCCTCAAGGGGACGTCACCAAGCAACTGCTCCAACGCCTCCACAAGCTCAGGCAGTAAGGAACCCCGGACCACCACGCCTGTCTCAGACGTTACGGTCTCCGGCGCGCCACCTGAATCCCCTGCGATGACCGGCAGCCCTGCCGCCTGCGCCTCGAGGTAGACAATACCGAGGCCTTCGACATCGAGCCCTCCCCCGCGCGTACGCGCTGGCATGGCAAAAATATCGCCGGCATGCAACGCCATCCTCAACTCCTCGGTGTCACGTGCCTCCCGGAGCACAACATCCGGACAATACTCCTGCGCCAGCTCGCGCAGCGTCGCTTCGTAGCTACCGCGTCCGATGATGAGCAGCTGCGCGGCTGGAAAAGCAGTGCGAACCTGCGGCATGGCCCGTACTAGCTGATCTTGCCCCTTGCGCGGAACCAGCCGTGAGATACACACGATGACTGGACCAGATCCCAACCCAAAGTGCTCCCGAGCTCTCGCCTTCTCTTCTCCTGCCGCCGGCGCAAAATCCTCGAGATTCACCGCCGACGGCAAATGCACCCAGCGGGGGCGCGGCCCGAAGGCTCCCATCAGCCGCCCCCGCGTGTACTCCGAAATGTACGTGACCACGTCGGAGGAATCCCCAATTCGCCGCAACGCCTGCCGTGCGCCGGGAAGCATCGACCACCCCACCTCATGCCCATGGGTGGTTGCCACAATGCGCTGCGCGCCCGCCTTTCGCGCGGCGGGCGCCATCAGTGCCAGTGGAGCGGCCGCGCCAAACCAGACGGTCTCGATGTTGTTCTCATGGATTAACCGCTGCATCTTTCGCGCTGTTGCCGGGGTGGGCAACATGACCTTGCGTGGCCAGCGAACAACTTCATACCCCACGCCACGGTCATACTCGGCGGCAGCGTGTTCGTCCTGGGTTGAGGCAAACACCACGACATCACGCGGGTCGATAGTGCTCAGAAAATCTCGCAGGTAGGACTGAATCCCACCAATCGTTGGCGGGAAGTCATTGGTTACCAGGAGCGTACGTGGCATGCGCTAGTACCGAACAGCGCCCTGCACTGGCATCGAATGCAGGGGAACCACGGCGACGGGAACACCATAGGTCGACGCATGGACTACTTGCCCCTCACCGATGTACATTCCGACATGGGTAATGCCTGCATAGTAACCAACGATGTCACCAGGTTGCAGCTGGTCGAGCGGGACTGGAGTACCACCGGCAATCTGTGCCTGCGAGGTACGCGGGATGCTCTTGCCCATCTGCTGGTAGCTCCACACCATCAGTCCAGAACAATCGAAGGTAGTAGGACCAGTCGAGCCCCATTCGTATGGTGCACCCAAACGGGTCATGGCAGCTTGAACCGCTGCCGAACCAGAGCCATCAGCAAGTGCTGCGACGTCAATGTCCGACGAACCGCCAAAGTGGTTAATCCACGCTTCGCGTTCCTCTGGACTCAGCGCATCAATCTTCTCCTCCAGCTCCTTCTGCTGCTCCTCGAGCTCAGCCTGTTCCTTCAACAGCGTTTCACGCTGAGTGTGCAGCTCATCGCGGTGCCGGCGGGCATCATCAGCTGCGACGACAGCCTCGTTGTGTGCCTCGTCCGCTGCAGCTGCCGCAGCAAGCATAGCTTCCTCTTCACGCTTGGCTGCCTTTGACAGCGCCCCAAGATAGCCCATGCGTTCCACGGCACTGGCGACGTCCTCAGCGTCGAGCGCCGCCGCGATTGGCGACGCCGCGTCCCTTCTGTAGCGCGACTGCGCCAGCGCGTCAATGCGCTTCTGCTGTGCGGCTACAGCAGCAGCTGCATCCGCAGCCTTACGCTGGGCATCGGCCGACGTTGCGTCAAGCTCGCCGATTTGTTTTTCCGATTCCGCAAGCTCATCCTCGAGGCCCTTAACCTCCTCGCCCTTGGCGGACACGCGTTGGGCGACATCTGCCATCCGATCGATGAGGCTTGCACGATCCTCTGGCATCTCCTCCTGCTGAATCTCTTGAGCCACCACGGAAGGCGAAACAATGCTCAGCGGAACAGCCGCCACCGCACATGCGGTAACGACACAAGCAATACGGCGACGCAACATGGACACCCCAGGACACTAAGAGAATGCTGATATTTGACTGAAGTATAACCTCAGACAACGGAAAATAAAAGACTACCAGTCAACAATAGCCGAACCCCTTCCCCACTCTCATCAATGATGTGACAAGAGTGGCGGAAGGGGTGAAATAATTCGCCGAGCTGCTTTTTAGAAGCGGACTGCAGAGTGAATCGGCATGTAGTTCAGGGAACGCTCGCCCACCGGAGTGCCGGTATTCAAAGCGTCAATGATGGTGCCGTGGCCGGTGTAGATACCGACGTGGGAGGCGCCAGAGTAGTAGACGATGATGTCACCCGGCTGCAGGGCGTCCAGAGAAACCGGAGTGCCGGCAGAAGCCTGTGCCTGGGAGGTGCGCGGGATGTTCACGCCCGCCTGGCGGTACGCCCAGGAGGTCAGGCCAGAGCAATCAAAAGCGCTCGGACCATTAGCGCCGTAGACATACGGGGAGCCAACGGCAGAACGAGCAGCCTCAAGCACCTTCTCACCTACAGATTGGACCGGTGCCGGGGCTGGGGCCTCAGCTGCCGGAGCCTCAACGGAGGCAGCGTAGCCAGAACCCTGGTTGGACTTCAGGGACGGGACATACTTTTCAACGTTAGGGACCTGCTTAAGGTTCGGGACATTCTCCAAACCAGCGACATCAAAGCGGATGTCAGTGTTAGGAACGACGACCTCAGCGGCGTTGGCGGCAGCCGGTGCGGTGACGGCTGCAGCAGCTGCGACTGCAGCGGTGGTTGCAATGCGACGGGTGTTCAGGTTGCCCTGACGACGGTGCTTAGCCACGAATTTAAACTCCAAATCTTCCTGTGCGCCTACCCTCGCTACTTTTCGAAGGTTTGTCACCTTCCAAGGCATAGCGAAAGCTCTAACCCATGGGCGGGCCTAGCGTTCGACGATGACCCATTCCTGTAGAGCCATCTCCGCTCGGCCCCCGACGTTAGGAGGGGCCAGACGCGGCGCTTAATTCTTCAGTTCGTATTGAGCACCGGTGATTGATACACCGTGTCGGTTACTCAATGTCTCGAATAGGTTACGAAATCATCACAAGCGATGTCGAGTTAGAAACGCAATCCAGGCTTCGTTACCGTCCTGTTATCAAACATCAACCCAAACGAGACCCCCACACAACATCGAACGCCATTCGCGCCCACAAGGTCACCCAAATCGCCCACGACCAGCTGAAACATCCAGCCCGCACAATCATCTACGACTGGACCAATTTCATTTTTCACGGGCCTTCCGGAAGCTAAAAAATTGTATTGTGACCTTCGTCACCCTTGTGTAATTCGGCGTAACTTTAACCCCAACCGACCCTACATACACACCTTCACCACAGCCATAAACCGCCGTTTTCCAGCAGTTTTCCTGTCGCCCACGTCACTCAGCTTCGAGATCTGAGACTCAAATACGGCCAACAAGAGCCAGTTCACCAACACAATCCGCAGGTGAACAAAAGGTTAACCGACACCTCATGCTCTTTCGCCATGGCTTCAACCCCCTCATGAACAATGTTTCCCGCCGTCGAATCCGCTGCCAACTCAAGGGAAGCACGCTGTCCCACGCCTAAGGGTCAACTACCGTTTCTTCTTTCGGGCATCTCGAAACGCCACCGATCATCCAGCACCGCATGCGCCACCTGCAATCGCTTAAACCAAGGCCACTCATGCAGGCGACTAACGTGGCCAGCCATATAGAACTGAACCCAGGTTGATGGAGGGGGCGTCGTAAAGCAGCCCCGAGGACCCCCAAGCGAACGCAAAAGCCCGTCCCCCACCTCGTCATCGAAGGTGAGAAACGGGCTCGGTGAGCGTGTTTCAGAGAGTGGCGCTAGATGCGGCCGTTCTCTTCGTCGTCACGACGGTTAGCCTCGTTGAGCTGACGGAACATCTCCGCCTCCTCAGCGTGGTTCTCCTCGTGGATCTCGTGGACACGGGACATCAGGGCCGAGTCATCCGGGGAGAATACACCCTGGGTTTCGGAGTCAGCCAGACCAAGCTGGTTAAGCTGCTTCGGAACCTGGGCACCGGCGTACTCGAGTGGAATCGGGTGACCATGGTCATCGACCGGGCCGAGCGGCTGGTGAACCTCGATGAAGGCACCATTCGGCAGCTGCTTGATGACACCGGTCTCGATACCGTGCTCCAGAACCTCGCGGTCGGAGCGCTGCAGACCAACGCAGATGCGGTAGGTCATGAAGTAGGCAATCGGCGGCAGGACGATAAGGCCGATACGGCCGACCCAGGTCATCGCGTTCAGCGAAATCTGGAAGAAGTTAGCCACGTGGTCATTACCACCGGACAGGGTCACCAACAGGAAGAAGGTGATGGCCATTGCACCGATAGCGGAGCGAACCGGTACGTCACGCGGGCGCTGGAGAAGGTTGTGGTGTGCGTCGTCGCCAGTCAGCTTCTTCTCAATGAAGGGGTAGGCGAAGAGCAGGATAACCATGACACCACAGAGCAGGGCGACCCAGAATGCGGACGGGATGGTGTAGTTGCCGATGTAGAGCTCCCATGCCGGCATGACACGAGCAACACCATCAGTCCACAGCATGTAGATATCCGGCTGAGAACCAGCGGAGACCTGGGACGGATTGTAGGGTCCAAGGCTCCAGATGGCGTTAATGGTCAGCAGACCAGAGATGAGTGCCAGCACGCCAGCAACCATCAAGCCCATACCAATCGCCTTGGTGGCGAAGACCGGCATAATGCGGACGCCGACAACGTTGTTCTCTGCGCGACCCGGTCCAGGGAACTGGGTGTGCTTTTGGAACCACACCATGATCAGGTGGGCTGCGATGAGGCCCAGGATGATGCCCGGGATAACCAACACGTGCAGGATGTAGAAGCGATCCAGCATCAGGTCGGACGGGAAGTCGCCACCGAAAATAGCCCAGTGCAACCAGGTACCAATGATCGGCAGACCCAGGATGATGGCGGACATGATGCGCAGACCAACACCGGAGAGCAGGTCATCCGGGAGGGAGTAACCGAGGAAGCCCTCGATCATACCCAGGAGGATGAGTGCGCAACCGATAATCCAGTTAGCCTCACGCGGGCGGCGGAAGGCGCCGGTGAAGAAGATGCGGAGCATGTGGGCAATCATGGACATCATGAACATGAGTGCTGCCCAGTGGTGCATCTGGCGGACGAAGAGACCGCCGCGAACCTCGAAGGAGAGGTCCAGCGCCGTTGCGTAGGCGCGAGACATCTCGACGCCGTTGAGCGGGGTGTAGGCACCGTCGTAGATGACCTTCGTGATGGAAGGGTCAAAGAACAGTGCAAGGTAAATACCGGTCAGCAGCAGGATGATGAAGCTGTACAGCGCCATCTCACCAAGCATGAAGGACCAGTGAGTCGGAAAGACTTTGTTGAGCTGGGTACGCAGGACGCCGGCGGCAGAGTAGCGCTCGTCCATGTTGTTGCCCATCTTGGCAAGTTTGTTACTCATTATGACTTACGCTCCCAGAATGCAGGTCCGACGGGCTCAACGAAGTTGCCCTTGGCAACCATGTAGCCTTCGTCGTCCACCTCGATCGGCAGCTGCGGCAGTGCACGGGCGGCCGGGCCGAAGACCGGCTTGCCGTAGTGCAGAGCATCGAACTGCGACTGGTGGCACGGGCAAAGAATGCGGTTGGTCTGTGCCTCGTACAGAGAGGTCGGGCAACCGATGTGGGTACAGATCTTGGAGTAGGCGTAGTAGTCGCCGTAGTGGAAGTCCTCCTGGCCCTTGCGCTCGATGGCCTTCTTAGCGTCATCGTTGCGTAGGCGGATGAGCATCACAGCATTGCGGTTTCCGTGAATGGAGTGCATGTGATTCTCGTAGACGTCCTTTTCCTCAGACCACTCAGCGCCGTCGTTGACGTCCTCGGCGGCGAGCGGGAAGACGGTCTCCATGCCGCCCGCTGCAAGATCCTCCGGACGGACACGAACCAGGCGGGCAAGGCCGCGGGTGGTGTAGTGCTCGCCGGATTCACCAGCGTGCTTCTCAGCAATGGTACCGGTATCACGAGCAAGATAGAGCTTCACGCCCTTCTCGTGCATGGTCCAGCCGGAGGTCCACAGGGTGCCGTCACCAGCGTAGTTCAGCTCGTGGCGCTTCTTCCACGGGTTGTTGATAGCGCCAGCGAGCGGGGCGATAACAGTCAGGCCGAAGAGAACGCCGGCGCCGCCCAGCAGACCCTTGATGGTGGTACGACGACCAAGGGTGGAGGTGTTCCACGAGTCATTGAGCAGTGCGGTCAGGGTGCGACGGTCAACCTCGTCGGAAGGACCGTCGTGGCGACGCTGCACGGAAATTTCTTCCGGCAGGATCTTCTTGACGTACTGGACGATGGCAAAGCCGAGACCGAGGATGCACAGGCCAGAGGTCAGACCGAGAAGCGGGGTGTAGAGAGTGTGCCACCACAGGCCATCCTCACCCAGCATCTTGTACTGCCACGGCCAGAACAGGTACACGCCGAGGAAGGCGATGCCCATCAATACGGAGATAAGCAGCCAGAACGTGATGTTGGCGGCGGCTCGCTTTTCAGCCGGGTCGCCGTCCACCGGGAAGCGCTCCTTGCGGAACGCAACGGTGACGTCATCAAGCTCGGTACCGAGCGCGGCGAGCTCGTCGTTGCTCATGGCATCGAGCTCTTTGCGAGAGTAATTCTTCTTTACGTTGCTCATGAGCGAGATCCAATCCACATAGCGGCAACGCACAGAAGGCTGATGCCGATGATCCACATTGCCAGGCCCTCAGCCACCGGGCCGAGACCGCCAAGGTCCCAACCGGCCGGGGACGGGGTTTCCTTCGCAGACTTGAGGTAGGCGATGATGTCCTTCTTCTCATCTGCGGTCAGCTGACGGTCGGAGAACTTCGGCATGTTCTGCGGACCGGTCAGCATTGCCTGGTAGATCTCCTGCTCGTTGGCAGGTGCCAGCGGCGGAGCAAACTTACCGGAGGACAGCGCGCCACCCTGGCCGGTGAAGTTGTGGCAGGAGGCACAGTTCATGCGGAAGAGCTCGGAGCCCTTGGCAACGTCCTCGGCCTGAATCTGGCCGTTGTAGTTCGCACCACGCAGGGACTCCTGCGCAACGGAACCGTCCTCGTTGTAGACGATGTCCGCGCCGCCGCCGTTGGCAGCAACGTAAGCGGCAAGAGCCATAGTCTGCTGCTCGGTGTAGCGCGGGGTCTTGCGCTCAGCCTGTGCGTCGTTGGACATCATCGGCATGCGGCCGGAGTGCACCTGGAAGTACACGGAACCGGCACCGATACCGACGAGGGAGGGACCGCGGTCCTTAATACCCTGGAGGTTCGCGCCGTGGCAGGTAATACAAGCAAGTTCGTAGATGTCCTTGCCCTCTTGAACGAGAGCTTGGTCATCCTTAGCAGCGGTAGCGACCTGAGCGTCCGGGGTCAGGGCGGAAGCCAAGACACCAGCGCCGGTGAGACCGATGCTCAGTGCGAAGACGCCTGCAAGCGTGCGCTTCGCCTTGCGGCGACGGCGGGTCTTCTTAGCCGCGACAGTGGTCTCCTCCACTGCGGCGGGTTGCTGGATGTTATCCATCATTTTCCTTTAGATAACTCGTACATGGAAATGGATGGCTGTAGGCCGGATGCTCCGGCACCTACGGCCTACTGAACTAGGTAGATGACTACGAACACGCCAATCCACACAACGTCAACGAAGTGCCAGTAGTAAGACACTGCCATCGCTGCGGTTGCCTGTGCCGGCGTGAACTTGGAGCGAGCAATACGCGCCAAGATAATTCCGAAGGAAATCAGACCTGCGGTCACGTGCGCCGCGTGGAAGCCGGTCAGAATGTAGAAGACCGAACCAAACACGGAGGACTGCACAGTCACACCTGCCATGATCAACTCTGTCCACTCGAATGCCATGATGCCCAAGAAGACAACACCCAACGCGAGGGTCACCGAGTACCAGAGTCGGAGCTTGTATACGTCACCCCTTTCTGCTGCAAACACGCCGAACTGGGAGGTCACGGAGGAGAGAACCAGAACAGTCGTGATGACAAAGCCCATCGGCACGTTGATGTGCGCGGTGTGCTCAGCCCAGTCACCCTCCTGGCCGTTCGCACGCGAGGTGAACCACATCGCGAACAGTCCAGCAAAGAACATCAATTCCTGAGACAGGAACACGATGGTGCCCACGCTGACCATGTTGGGTCGGTTCAGCGCGGCAACACGTGGTGCTGCCATACCTTGGTTAGAAACTACGCTCGTCACGCATAACAGTATGGCCGGTCGGGACTCATAAGTCATCTCAATTCCCCCCGATTTTTTGAGGCCGCGACATAGACCTTCACATGTCCGTCAGGTCCCAACCACACAAAAGTCTTCTAAAAGTTCGTGGGAACTTTTTGCGGCGCTTTCCGACGCCCCATTAATGCAGGTAGCACGATTCACACTCCCCCAAGGCCAAGATGCTGACGTAGCACCGCATGATCGCGACAGACATACGCGAGCTCTTCGCGCAGTTCTTTCAATGAGATAAATCACAAGTAGATTCGGGGGCATTAGCGCAGGTTTGCAACTTTCGGATGACCCCCGAAAAAATGGCGTTTAACGTGCTGGAACTGCCAAAGGAAAGGCGTAGATAAGCGCCTGCCATGCTTCCCCGACTCCCCCGCCTTAAAAATTTTCCGACAACCCGGGAACTTTGCAGCACAGATTCCGACCCGCTGAGATCGACAAAGCCCCCGACCCAAAAGGAGGGTCGAGGGCTCGAGAAGTCGTGGCACTAGTACGCGCGGCAGATAAGGCGCTTTAGTGCTTTTCCTTCGGCAGACCGTACTGCAGGGACAGGCCGGTTACGGAGGTAACAAGGAGAACTGCACCCAAGGCAATCAGCCAGTAGTAAAGGAAGATGACGCCAAGGCCAAGAACGGCAATGGAACCGGTCATTGCCAGCGGCCAGATGGAGCTCGGAGAGAAGAAGCCGAGGATACCAGCCTTGTCTTCAGTCTCTGCCTCTTCCCAATCTTCCGGAGTCAGGTCGACGCGGTTATCAGTGAAGTGCAGGTAGCCACCCAGCATGATGCACAGGAGCACCGCAAGGAGCATGCCCACAATGCCGACCCACTCCGGGCCGTAGAGGTAGCCATCATCCTTGACGTAGTTAACGCCAACGATGTAGACGATGAGCGACACAAAGAGGTAGACCGCGATGGAGTAAAAGACCTTAGATGTTGCACGCATTGTGTATCAGTTCCTTTTCTTATGCTGCTTCGGCGGTGTCGACGAAGTTGTCGGCATCGCGGGTATCGCGCAGGGAGTTGAACGGAGACGTGGTCACAGCGTAAGGCTCCTCGCCGATGTGCTTGAGAGCCTCAGCGTTGGTAGCCTCCGGGTTCTGCTCGCGGAACTGGAGGTACTCGTTGAAGTCAGCGCGGTCAACGACGCGAATCTCGAAGTTCATCATGGCGTGGTAGGTACCGCACATCTCGGCACAGCGACCAACGAAGGCGCCCTTCTCTTCAATCTTCTCCACCTGGAAGCGACGCTCCTGGGCGTTCTTTTCCGGGTGAGCGTAGACGTCACGCTTGAACAGGAACTCCGGAACCCAGAAGCCGTGGGAAACGTCACCCGATGCGAGGCGGAACTCAATCGGGGTATCAACCGGGAGAACCAGAACCGGAATCTCCTCGGTGGAACCTACGGTCTCAATCTTGTTGAAGTTGAGGTAGGAGATGTCACCGGTGGATTTGCCGTGAATCGGGTTCGGGTTCGGGGTGCCCTCCGGGTCGATCGCGGACTCTTCAGCAAGCTTCTGACGCTCAGTGTCGGCGCCGTCGTAGTTCTCGCCATCCACCTTGTTCTCGGCGTAACCGAACTTCCAGTTCCACTGGTACGCGGTGACGTCAACGGTGACCTCAGGGTTCTTATCCAGAGCAGTGACCTTCTGCTGCGCCTGCACAGTGAAGAAGAAGAGGGTCATGATGATAAGAATCGGCATAATCGTCAACGCCAGCTCGAGCGGCACGTTGTACTGCAGCTGCTTCGGGAACTCGCCTTTGCCAGCCTTCTCTGCCTTCTTCGCATTCCAGCGGAAGATAGCGGTGAGGAAGAGACCCCACATAATGAAACCGACGATCCATGCAGCAACCCAGACCCAGATCCAGAAGTTGTACATCGATTCAGCCTCAGGGGTAATGCCCTTTGGCCAGCCGAAACCAAGAAGGTTCTCCATGGCCGTCGGTGCCGCGACGTCACAACCCGCCAGAGCGAAGCCGCCGAGGGCGACAACGCCCGCTAGACCAGCCTTGCGGGCGAGATTGCGTTCTTTACGCTGTCCCACGTGTGTTCTGCCTTTCTGTGCACACAAACTTCTCGAATACTCATAGAGCATTCCTACCCAATCAGGATAGAGCATCACGCTCGACTTTCAGACCTTTTACGTGGTCCAATCAGGCGTGAAAGAAGCTCCATAAATAATGAACGCAACGGATGTTACCGGCCCACCTGCATAAGATCACTCCAGCGCCCCCACCCTCCCCCTGCCGCTTATGATCCAATTCACAACCCTGGTGGGCTCCCATCATCCGAAAGTTCGCACCCTAACGGGGAGCGCGGCGCGGGGTTCGCAGATCCCCTCACCGCAGCCGTAAAGTGTGTCGCAGATGAACCTTCATATATAAGGAGAAACACGTTTATGTGCGGACTCTGCACACTGCTCAGCGCCCACCGCAACGCAGCCGAGCACCTTGAGGCCCTTGAACAGTCCCTCCAATGCATGCGCCACCGCGGCCCTGACGCCGCCGGCACGTGGCACGATGAGGATGCGGCTTTCGGATTCAACCGCCTGTCCATCATCGACTTGGAACATTCCGACCAGCCGCTGCGCTGGGGGCCGGAGGACAACCCGGAACGCTATGCTCTGACTTTTAACGGCGAAATCTACAACTACGTGGAGCTTCGTGAAGAGCTCAGTGCCGCCGGTTATTCCTTTAATACTGAGGGAGATGGCGAGCCCATCGTCGTGGGCTATCACCATTGGGGCAAGGATGTTGTCGAGCACCTGCGGGGCATGTTCGGCTTTGTCATTTGGGATACCGAAACCCGCACCATGTTCGCGGGCCGCGACCAGTTCGGTATCAAACCGCTCTACTACGCCACGACCGATAAAGGCACTGTTTTCGCTTCTGAGATGAAGTGTATTCTCAGCATGGCCGATTCCATGGGTCTAGATCTCAGCCTTGATAAGCGTGCTATCGAGCATTACGTCGATCTGCAGTACGTGCCGGAGCCGGAGTCACTCCACGCTAATATCCGCCGCGTCGAGTCCGGCTGCACGGTCACCCTCCACCCCGGCGAAGAGGTTGTGGCCGAGCGCTACTTCAAGCCCCGCTTCCCCATCCAGCCCGTGAAGCAGGGCGAGGAGCAACAGCTCTTCGATAAGATTGCGCGGGCGCTGGAGGATAGCGTCGAAAAGCACATGCGTGCCGATGTCACCGTGGGGTCCTTCCTCTCCGGCGGTATTGACTCCACCGCCATCGCCGCCCTGGCCAAGCGCCACAACCCGGACCTGCTCACCTTCACCACCGGATTCGAGCGCGAAGGTTACTCCGAAGTGGACGTCGCCGCCGAGTCCGCAGCGGCGATTGGTGTGGAGCACATCGTCAAGATTGTCTCCCCCGAGGAGTACGCCGATGCCGTACCGAAGATCATGTGGTACCTGGACAATCCCGTGGCCGATCCTTCTCTGGTGCCGCTCTACTTTGTGGCACAGGAGGCTCGCAAGCACGTCAAGGTTGTCCTTTCTGGTGAGGGCGCCGACGAGCTCTTCGGTGGCTACACCATTTATAAGGAACCACTCTCCCTCGCCCCATTTGAGAAGATCCCCTCCCCTCTCCGTCAGGGTTTGGGCAAGCTCTCGCAGGTGCTTCCCGAAGGCATGAAGGGCAAATCCCTTCTCAACCGCGGTTCCATGACCATGGAAGAGCGCTACTACGGAAACGCTCGTTCCTTTAACTTTGAGCAGCTCCAGCGCGTACTCCCCTGGGCCAAGCCGGAGTGGGACCACCGCGAGGTCACAGCACCCATTTACGCACAGTCCGTGGACTTTGACCCGGTTGCCCGCATGCAACACCTCGACCTGTTCACCTGGATGCGCGGCGACATCCTAGTCAAGGCCGACAAGATGAATATGGCCAACTCCCTTGAGCTGCGCGTGCCATTCCTGGACAAGGAGGTTTTCAAGGTGGCGGAAACCATTCCGCACGAGCTGAAGATTTCCCACGGCACCACCAAGTACGCGCTGCGTAAGGCCATGGAACAGATCGTCCCGCCGCATGTGCTGCACCGCAAGAAACTCGGTTTCCCAGTGCCGATGCGCCACTGGCTGGCCGGCGACGAACTCTACGGTTGGGCACAGGACCAGATCACCGAGTCGCAGACCGAGGATATCTTCAATAAGAAGGAAGTCCTCGAGATGCTCAAGGAGCACCGCGACGGCATCTCCGATCACTCCCGCCGCCTGTGGACCGTACTCTCCTTCATGATCTGGCACGGCATCTTTGTGGAGAACCGCATCGATCCACAGATCGAGCAGCGCGATTACCCCGTGAAACTCTAGCCCAGAACGCACTAAAGCCCTCGCCACCATGGCGAGGGCTTTATCTGTGCCTACAGCAACTGTGCCTACACGGCTTTAGTTGAAGGAATCACCGCAGGCGCAGGAGCCACCGGCATTCGGGTTGTCAATGGTGAAGCCCTGTGCCTCAATGGTGTCGGCGAAGTCGATCTTGGCACCGGTGAGGTACGGGATGGACATCTTGTCAACGACGAGGTTCACGCCACCAATGGTGTCGACCTTGTCACCATCGAGGGTGCGGTCGTCAAAGTACAGCTGGTAACGCAGGCCAGCGCAACCGCCCGGCTGGACAGCGATGCGCAGGGACAGGTCGTCGCGGCCTTCCTGCTCGAGCAGGGATTTTGCCTTAGCGGCAGCGGCGTCGGTCAGGATAACTCCGGTTGCAGACGCGGGAGCGGTCATGGTTTCTCCTCTTAATATGTACGGAATTTTCTGGAGCCCACCCTACCCTCTCTGCGGAGAGGAATAAAGGATGTCCTCCAGTGCACTGGTGTCGTGTCATTTATGGCTAACGCCGCCGAGAGCGGGCCTATTCCCAGTACGCCCTCACAACCTTGTACGCTAAACAGCGTGAAACTTCCGTGGCAACAAGACAATAAGACCCCTTCCCCCGCCGAGCAGTCCCCGGCGCCGGAAGAGAAGACCGCCGCCGAGAAAACGCACCGCAAGGGCTACACGCCGCCGAAGGGCCGCCCCACGCCTAAGCGCGATGCGCAGGAAATCGCCCGCGGCGTTAAGCGCGATCCCCAGGGCATGTCGGATGCCCAGCGCCACCAGCACCGCAAGGAGCTTAAGGCGTCCATGTCCAAGGAGGAATGGAAGGACTACAAGCGCAAGGAGCGCCAAGAGTCCCGCGCCCGCCGAAACGAGGCCCAAGAGCGCATGGCCGCTGGTGATGAGCGCTATCTGCTCGCCCGCGACAAAGGTGAAGTCCGCCGTTATGTGCGCGATTGGATTGATTCGCGCCGCTTCCTCAACGAATGGGTGCTGCCTTTTGCCCTCGTACTGTTCGTGCTCATGTTCGTCATCGGCAGCAACCCCAATCTGGCCAACATTACCTCCATTGCCGCGATGGTTGTCATCGCAGTCTTCGCCATCGAGGGATTCTGGCTGGCTCGCAAGTGCAACAACGCGGTGCGCCTGAAATTCCCGGGCACCACCGAGGCGGGATTTGGTTTGGGATTTTATGCTTATTCCCGCGCCACCCAGCCACGCAAGTGGCGTACCCCGCGCCCGCAGGTGGAGCGCGGCGCCACCGTGTAAACCGGAGGACACATGCCTGATTTCACCGCCGTTCCGCAGCTGCGCAACCACTCCGCGGAGGAGCCGGGGCGCCTCGCTGACATTGCCGCGTGGCTTGCAGCCGCGCAGGATTCGGAGAGGGCCCAGCCGCTTAGCCGGCCACGCGCCATCATCTTTGCTGGCGCGCACGGCATTGCAGAGCGCACCATTGACGGCGTAGGAATTGGCCCCCACACTGGCGCCGACGAGGAACGCTGGCGTGAGAACATCGCCACCGCAGCCCAGCGCGCGGGGGCGGGTGTGGATTTCCTTGAATGCGCCGAAGCAGCGCCTATCGACGTCTCCCCTGCCATGTCCGCCGAGCAGCTTGAGCACCACGTGGAGCTAGGTAAACAGGCAGCCGACCGCGAGGTGGACTCCGGTGCAGATCTGCTGATTGCCTCTGATTTCGGTATCGGTGGTGAGACGGTCGCCGCCGCCGTCATGGGCCGCATTACCTATACGGAGCCGGTGGCCATCCTTGGAACCCGCACATCCGGGGGCATGACGGATGGCATGTGGAAGACCCGCGTGACCATCGTCCGCGATGCCATGTTCCGTGCCCGCAACCTAGAGGGCTGGGAGGTCGTGCAGACCATCGGCTCCCCAAGCCTCGCCGGGTTGGTGGGCTTCATCGCGCAGGCAGCGGTGCGGCGTACGCCTATGCTCATCGCCGGCCCCCTAGCCGCCACCGCCGCGGTTCTCGCTGAACGCAGCGCCCCCGGCGTTAAGTGCTGGCTCCGCGCAGGAAGCAGCTCCCCCGAACCGGCAGAAGCCCTTGCTTACAAGGAGCTGGACCTCAGCCCACTCCTTGACCTGGATCTGGGCGCCGGCCATCCCCTCGGCGCGCTCGCAGCCCTGCCGCTGGTGGAGCTGGCCGCCGAGCTCGCCTAGACAGCGCGCTTACTTCGGGTCAACCAGCGTGTGTAGCCAGCCGTGGGAATCCTCCACGGCACCGCGCTGAATGCCGGTAAGGCGCTCACGCAGGGCCATGGTCGTCGCACCTGCCTCATCATTGTTGATGTGGAAGTCCACACCATCACCCAGAACATGGCCCACCGGGGTGATAACCGCGGCAGTACCGCAGGCAAAGGTTTCCGTCATCGCGCCAGAGGCAACATCCTCTTCCCACTCCTTGTAGGTAATACGGCGCTCTTCGACCTTGAGCCCCATGTCTTCAGCCACCTGCAGCAAGGACTTGCGTGTAATGCCTGGCAGCAACGAGCCCGACAGCTCCGGAGTCACCAGTGTTTGGTTGCCCTCCTCGCCGTAAATGAAGGCCAGGTTCATGCCGCCCATCTCCTCGATGTAGGTGCGCTCGATGGCATCCAGCCACACGACCTGGTCACAGCCCTTCTCGGCAGCCTGCGCCTGCGCTAGCAGAGAACCCGCGTAGTTGCCGGCGAACTTTGCGGCACCGGTACCGCCTGGTGCGGCGCGGACATAGTCGGTAGACAGCCAGACGGACACCGGCTTGATGCCACCAGAGAAGTACGCACCGGCCGGGGATGCAATGACCACGTAGCGGTAAGAGTGCGCTGGGTGCACGCCCAGGGACGCGTCCATAGCGATCATGAAGGGGCGGAAGTACAGGGCTTCCTCGCCGCCGGCCTCGGGTACCCAGTCTTGGTCAACCTCAGCAAGCTGGCGCAGGGACTCCACAAACTCCTCGTCCGGCAGCTGCGGCATGGCCATACGCTCCGCAGAATCCTGCAGGCGTTGCGCATTCTGGTCTGGACGGAAGGTAGCGATGCTGCCGTCAGGCTGACGGTAGGCCTTAATGCCCTCGAAGATGGCCTGGCCGTAGTGGAACACGGTGGACGCCGGATCCATGCTAAACGGCGCGTACGGTCGCACCTGAGCATCGTGCCAGCCCTTGTCCTCGGTCCAATCGATGGTCACCATGTGGTCGGTGAAGTACGTGCCAAAGCCCGGGTTCGCCAGAATCTCCTGCAGGCGCTCCGGGGAGGTGGGGGTTTCGGTTCGCGTCACGGTGTAATTCAACATGATTCACAGCGTACTCTCCGTCCGCCTATAGAGGTGCAGAAATGCGGGAGTTTGAACCCGTGGCGGTGCCGACCACTGTCACGGGTAGGGTGTGAGAAGTATCCCATTGTCATTTTCACAAGGAGGACATCGTGGCTTCTTCCACGTTCGAACTGCCCGCACGCGGCTCTTTCCCCACCGTTGAGCTGGCCAAGAAGGCCCCCAAGCAGGCAGATGCCTTGCTGATCGCCACTTTTGCTGGCGAAGAGGGACTTGAGGTTCCGGGCACCTCCCTGCTCGGTTCCTCCGCGCTGCGCTCCACTTATGAGGCCCTAGCCGCCGTGGGCGCGACGGGCAAGGCCGGGGAAATCATCAAGGTTCCCGCCCCACAAAAGGCGGGCGCTGCACAGATCATCGCGCTGGGCTTGGGCGATGTTGAAGCCCTCGACGATGAAGCCCTTCGACGCGCCGCAGGCTCCGCTGCCCGCGCCACCGCAGGCGTGGGGACCATCGCCACCACCTTGACAGACTTCGGCGTTGCCGCTGCTGTTGAGGGTCTCATCCTCGGCGGCTACACCTACCGCGGCATCCGTTCGACCGACCTCAAGGATGAACAGCAGCCCGCCACCTTTATTGTCGTGGCAGACAAGTCCGCTTCCGAAGAGTTTGAGGCTGCCCGCATCGTGGCCGAGTCTGTTCTCATCTCCCGTGACCTAGTGAACACCCCGGCTAACGAGCTCTACCCGGAATCCTACGCCGCGTTCCTGACCGGCCAGGCCAAGGAGGCCGGCCTCGAGGTTGAGGTTCTCGATGAGAAGCAGTTGGAGAAGCAGGGCTTCGGAGGAATCCTCGCCGTGGGCAAGGGTTCTGCCCGCCCGCCTCGCTTGGTCCGCCTGAGCTGGAATCCCAAGAAGGCTAAGAAGCACGTGGCTCTCGTGGGCAAAGGCATTACCTTCGATACCGGCGGTATTTCCCTCAAGCCGGGTAACGGCATGTGGGACATGATTTCGGATATGGGTGGCTCTGCCTCCATGGCAGCCACCATTATCGCCGCGGCCAAGCTCAAGCTACCGGTCCAGATCACCGCTACCCTGCCGCTGGCGGAAAATATGCCGGGCGCGGGCGCTACCCGCCCGGGTGACGTCATCACGCACTACGGCGGGTTGACCTCCGAGGTCCTCAACACCGACGCCGAGGGCCGCCTCGTGCTGTCGGACGCCATCGCGCGCGCCAGCGAGGACAAGCCGGACTACCTCATCGAGACTGCTACCCTCACCGGCGCACAGATCGTCGCGCTCGGCGCACGCACAGCAGGCGTTATGGGCTCCGAAGTCTTCCGCGATCGAATCGCCGAGATTGGCCGCGAGGTGGGCGAAAATGCGTGGGCCATGCCCTTGCTTGAGGAACACGACGAGGAGATCACCTCCCAGGCCGCAGACATCCGCAACATCAACGCCAAGCGCGAAGGCGGTATGGAGTTCGCCGGCACTTACCTCAAGCAGTTCGTCGGCGAGGGCATCGAGTGGGCCCACATTGACATTGCCGGCCCGTCCTGGAATGGCGGTGCACCCCGCGGCTACACCCCGAAGCGCGCCACCGGCGTCCCGGTGCGCACCGTGGTGGCAGCGCTGCGCGAGATTTCAGAGCAGTAACCAGGTCTGAGCAGGTTGACTGTTCAGAGACTGCTCAGACATCCTCCCCCGCGATGACATAGTCCTCCTTGTCCGCGAGCGGGAGGACGGTGCCGTCGGACATGGCGCGGTCGGTGACCACCCCGTTGTCGTCGACAAGCGCCACGTCGTTGCCGCCTTCCCGCAGGCGACGCAGCCCCTCCTTGAGCATGCGCCGGCCCACCTTGTGCAGGCCAGAGACCTGCGAAAAATCGAGCGCCAAACGCTTGCCGGAGAATTGACGCTCCTCCAACTCGTGCAGGATGGCCTCCGTGGCGGTGAAATTGATGTGGCCCTGCAGGCGGATGATGGCAGTATCCTCGTCTTCATCAACACTGCGCACCGGGTACACACCGAAGCGGTTGTCCGTGGACATGAGGTGCAGCCCCATATCCGAAGAAAGTTTCTGAAAAATGGACGTTCCGCGCACGCTATTTCCCTGCTCATCCAGGCGCGGGGAGAGCGTGGCCACGCCGAGCTGACCGGGCAGCGTACCGATGAGACCGCCGGCCACACCGGACTTTGCGGGGATGCCTACCTCCGCCATCCAGCGCCCAGCGCCGTCGTACATACCGCAGGAGCTCATCACCGCAAGGGTGAGGCGGCACACATCGGCGTCCAAAATCTTCTCCCCTGTTACCGGCTGGCGCCCGCCATTGGCCAGCGTGGCGGACATAACGGCTAGGTCGCGGACGTCGACAGACAGCGCGCACTGCGAGGTATAGGACAGTACTGCATCGTGCGCATCATCCTGGATGATGCCATAAGAGCGCAGCATGTGGGCGATGGAGAGGTTGCGCTCGGCATGCTCGAGTTCGGAGTCACACAGGCGCTTATCGACGTTCACTTCACGCCCTGCCAGCCGCGACACATAACTGCGGATACGTTCCACGCGGTCTTCCACCGTGGAGTCCACGCCGTTGATGAGCTGGTTGACCACGATGGCGCCGGCATTAATCATCGGATTGACGGGGCGGTGGTCCTTTGCCAGGGACAGCTCATTAAAAGCCTGGCCGGAGGGCTCAAGCCCGACAACCTCCCGTACTTCGTTCAGGCCCAGCTCCTGCAAGGCAAGTGCATAAACAAAGGGCTTGGAGATGGACTGGATGGTGAAGCGGTTCTCTGCGTCGCCCGCACTGTATAAATGCCCCGTGACCGAGCAGAGGGCGACGCCGAGTTGGTCTGGGTTGGCCTCGGCAAGCTCGGGAATGTAATCCGCAACCTCACCGCCATCCTCATCGCGCACTGAGTTCAGAATCTTCTCTAAATAAAAAGGAATCGGTGTTTTCATCCCGCCCCAGCGTATAGAATTATGCGGTATGAAGCCCGCACTTATCATCGTTGACGTCCAACACGATTTCTGTCCCGGCGGTGCCCTTGCTACTGACAAGGGCAACGAGGTAGCAGATCGCATCGGTACTCTCCAGCCGAGTTACGATACCGTCGTTGCCACCCAAGATTGGCACATTGACCCTGGCACGCACTTCTCTGAGAACCCGGACTTTGTCGATTCGTGGCCTGTGCACTGCGTGGCCGAGTCCTTCGGTGCCGCCATGCATGAGTCGATCGGCCCGGCGGAGGCCTACTTCCGCAAGGGCGAGTACACTGCGGCCTACTCGGGATTCGAGGGCACGGCTGATGGCGCAACGCTCGCGGACTGGCTGCGGGCACGGGAGATTACGGACGTCGACATCGTGGGTATCGCCACCGATCATTGCGTACGAGCCACGGCTGCCGACGCCCTCGCGGAAGGCTTTACTGTCCGGGTTCTCGCCGAGTACTGCGCGCCTGTCGACGTCTCCCGGGGCGAAGCCGCGCTTCTGGAACTCGCCGACGCGGGGGCCACCATCGTGCGGGATTAACCCCCATTAGTGCTCGTTAGCCCTCGTTGCGTTGTTGACGCTGCTCGAAGCGTTCGCGGCGTTCGCGCTGTTCTTCCCGCTTGCGGAGGATGCGCTCACGCTCAATGCGCTCGCGCATACGTTGCGGGTACCCGGTTTCCTCGACGTCATACACATCGCACCGTAGCAGCTTGGCCACAGCGTCAATGCCTTTCGGACCGCCGATGCGACGCCGGATGAAGGCGCCATTTTCGTCGACGACCACCACAGACATCTCGTTGACCACGGTCTCTGGCTCGATAAAGGCCTCAATATAGGCCCGGCCCTGTGCCCAGCGCTGCAGCTCCTGGGCGTCCTCCGCACGGATCGTCTCGCCTGGGGCGCGTGGCGGGCGCAATTGTGAGCGGGAACTGTTGCGTCGGAAGGGGTTGAACATGACTCCCAAGCCTACCCCGTGAGGAGGGTGCCCCAATTCACCCCACCTGTGCGCACGGTGTGCGGGCACGCTGTAGAATCGGGCACTAGCGTTTCACTACTTCCAACTTTCGAGGAGTCTTATAACTTATGGCACACTCTGTTGTGATGCCCGAACTGGGCGAATCCGTAACCGAAGGCACGATTACCCAGTGGCTTAAGTCCGTCGGTGACACCGTTGAGGCTGACGAGCCGTTGCTCGAGGTTTCCACCGATAAGGTCGACACCGAAGTTCCGTCCCCGGTCTCCGGCACCATCCTCGAAATCAAGGCTGAAGAGGATGACACCATCGATGTCGGAGAGGTCATCGCCATCATCGGTGATGAGGGCGAGTCCGCCCCGGCCGCTGACAATGCTGCGGAGGAGTCTTCTGAGAAGGCTGCTGAGACCCCGGACAAGCCAGCTGAGGATGCAGAGTCTGAGGCTCAGGCCCCTGCTTCCGGTGAGGCCACCGATGTGGAGATGCCGGAGCTCGGCGAGTCCGTCACCGAGGGCACCATCACCCAGTGGCTGAAGTCTGTTGGTGACACCGTCGAGGTTGACGAGCCACTGCTCGAGGTCTCCACCGACAAGGTTGACACCGAAATCCCGTCCCCAGTCGCCGGCACCCTCGTTGAAATCCTCGCTGACGAAGACGACACCGTCGACGTCGGCGCAGTCATCGCCCGCGTTGGCGACGGCTCCGCCGCCCCAGCCGCCAAGGACGACAAGGCCGAAGAAAAGACCGAGCCGAAGGCTGAGGAAAAGAAGGAAGAGCCGAAGGCAGAAGCCAAGGAAGACAAGGCCGAAGAGAAGAAGCCGGCTGCTTCCGGTGAGGCCACCGATGTGGAGATGCCGGAGCTCGGCGAGTCCGTCACCGAGGGCACCATCACCCAGTGGCTGAAGTCTGTTGGTGACACCGTCGAGGTTGACGAGCCACTGCTCGAGGTCTCCACCGACAAGGTTGACACCGAAATCCCGTCCCCAGTCGCCGGCACCCTCGTTGAAATCCTCGCTGACGAAGACGACACCGTCGACGTCGGCGCAGTCATCGCCCGCGTTGGCGACGGCTCCGCCGCCCCAGCCGCCAAGGACGACAAGGCCGAAGAAAAGGCAGAGCCGAAGGCTGAGGACAAGGTAGAGGAAAAGAAGGAAGAGCCGAAGGCAGACGACAAGGCTGACAAGTCCGAGGAGAAGAAGCCGGCTGCCGCTGCTTCTGCATCCTCCGAGCCGAAGGCTTCGGAGACCTCCACCAAGGTCAACAACGGTGACAACGTTCCGTACGTCACCCCGCTCGTGCGCAAGCTCGCTGAGAAGCACGGCGTGGATCTGTCCACTGTCTCCGGCACCGGTGTTGGTGGCCGCATCCGCAAGCAGGATGTTCTGGCTGCCGCAGGTGAGGGCGAGGCTCCGGCAACCTCTGCTGGCTCTGACTCTTCCAACCCGCGTGCTCGCTGGTCCACAAAGTCCGTGGATCCGGAGAAGCAGGAGCTCATCGGCACCACCCAGAAGGTCAACCGCATCCGTGAGATCACGGCTTCCAAGATGGTTGAGGCTCTTCAGATTTCCGCTCAGCTGACCCACGTCCAGGAAGTCGACATGACCGCTATCTGGGACCTGCGCAAGCAGTCCAAGCAGGCGTTCATTGACAAGTACGAGGCCAACCTCTCCTTCCTGCCGTTCATTGTGAAGGCCACCGTTGAGGCACTGGTGTCCCACCCGAACGTCAACGCTTCCTACAACCCGGAGACCAAGGAGATGACGTACCACGCTGACGTGAACGTGGCCATCGCCGTGGACACCCCGAAGGGCCTGCTGACTCCGGTCATCCACAAGGCTCAGGAGCTCTCCCTCCCGGAGATTGCGCAGAAGATTGCTGAGCTGGCTGACAAGGCTCGCAACAACAAGCTCAAGCCGAACGACCTCACTGGTGCCACCTTCACCGTGACCAACATCGGTTCTGAGGGCGCCCTGCTGGATACCCCGATTCTGGTTCCGCCGCAGGCCGGCATCCTGGGCACCGCAGCCATCACCAAGCGTGCTGTTGTGGTGACCGAGGACGGCCAGGATGCTATCGCTATCCGCCAGATGTGCTACCTGCCGTTCACCTACGACCACCAGGTGGTCGACGGTGCCGACGCTGGTCGCTTCATCACGACCATCAAGGACCGCCTTGAGACTGCGGACTTCTCCGCAGATCTCAACCTCTAGTTCTTAGAGTGTCCTAGCTCCCCGTGCTTCGGCGCGGGGAGCTTCGTCGTTTTCCGTGGACATAAACAACCACCGGCTGTGATTCAGCACACTAGACTGGGCCGCATGGTTTCTCAGAAGTGGTTCCGCATTGCTCTCGGCATGTTTCTCGTAGCGTGCGGCGCCAACCTCTTCGCCCCCATGGTGGTGGTCTATCAACTCACCACGCCCTTGGGAATTCTGCACACAACGTTCCTCTTCGGCATCTACGCCTTCGGGATCATGCTGGCTCTTTTCATAGCCGGGCCCCTGTCCGATTCGTTCGGGCGCCGTGCGGTTATGCGCCCAGCAGTTCTGACCACCACGGCAGGCTCGCTCATCTTGCTTCTCGGCTTCCACGGTGCGTTCCTGCCGCTGTTCATCGGCAGACTGTGCATTGGCGCAGCCGTGGGCATGGCCATGTCCTCGGGAGCGGCGTGGATTAAGGAGCTCAGCACGCACGTGCATATCGGCGCCAAGCGTTCCTCCGTTGCTTTATCCTCCGGCTTTGCGCTGGCGCCCGGCATCGCAGGGCTTGCTGCGCAGTACCTACCGTGGCCCACGGTGCTTCCCTACCTTTTCCACATCGCACTCGCGCTGGTTGTGGTTCCCCTGGTGTGGATGGTCCCAGAGCTCCCCACCACTTCGGGGCGGACCACCCGCCAGCCTTTCTTCCCCACTAGTCTGCTAACCCCGCGTTATCTACACGTCATCGCGTATGCGCCATGGGTCTTTGGCACGGTCACCACAACCTTCGTCTTCCTGCCTTCGCAGCTCAGTGAGCACCTGGACCGTCCCATCCTGGTAGCGGGGCTCATGGCCATGGTGACTATGGGAAGTGGTGTCATCATCCAGCAGCTTGCCGGCCGCATTCGAATGACGCCTTTCCACGGCATGGTGCTCGCCGCCCTCGGCATGGGGTTGTGTCTGGTCATCCTTGCCGCCGCGCACCACGGCTGGGTTGTAGCGTTGTTGCCGATTGCGGCGATTGTCATGGGCAGTTCCTACGGCATCGGTATGCTCACGGGCTTGGCGGAAACGCAGGCGATTGCGCACCCGGATCAGCTCGGCGCGGCGACGGGGGTGTTTTATTCGCTCACCTATCTCGGCTTCTTCGCGCCCTTCATCCTGTCGCTTCTGGGGCCTGCGGTGGGTTATTCCTCCGCGTTTATTCTCGGCTTGGTAGTCGCCGCAGTAACCGCTGGATGGTTGGGCATTAAAGCCAGGGGTAGCCGGGGTTAATGTCATACGCCACGCCTTATACTAAAAGGCGGTTTAGGCCATACTGACTAACGCCACGAAGGAGTTCAAACACATGGATTTCATCTCTCGTCACCTCGGCCCCAATGAAGCCGAGCGTGCGACGATGCTCAAGGCCGTGGGCTATGACAGCGTTGAGGCGCTTGTCGATGCCGCCCTCCCCACCACCATCCGCGCCGTCGAGTCTCTCAATCTTCCGGAGGCGCTGAGTGAGGACGATGCCCAGGCCAAGCTGCGCGAGTACGCCTCGCAGAACGTCGTGCTGAAGTCTTTCTACGGCCAGGGCTACTCCGATACCCTCACCCCCGCGGTCATCCGCCGCGGTTTGCTGGAGGATGCCGGTTGGTACACCGCCTACACGCCCTACCAGCCGGAGATTTCGCAAGGCCGCCTGGAAGCCCTGCTCAACTTCCAGACCATGATCGAGTCCCTGACCGGTCTGCCCATTGCGAATGCCTCCCTGCTTGATGAGGCCTCCGCCACCGCCGAAGCCGTGGGCCTCATGGCGCGCGCGGTGAAGAAGGGCCGTCGCGTTCTGCTCGATTCCCGCCTTCACCCGCAGGTTCTCGCCGTGGCTGCGGAGCGCGCCCGCGCCATTGAACTCGAGGTGGAAATCGCCGATGTCCGCGATGGCATCGTTGGTGAGGACCTTGTCGGCGCCATCCTGGCATACACCGGTACCGAGGGTGACATTGTTGATCCGCGTGCGGTGATTGAGGAACTGCACACCCGCGGTGCGCTTGCCGCCGTAGTGACTGATCCGCTCTCTTTGCTCCTCCTTGAAGCCCCCGGCGCGATGGGCGCGGACGTCGTCCTCGGCTCCTCGCAGCGCTTCGGTGTTCCGCTTTTCTTTGGCGGCCCGCATGCAGCCTTCATGGCTGTGACGGAGAAGCTCAAGCGCCAGATGCCGGGACGCATCGTCGGCGTGTCCAAGGATGCTGCTGGCCGCCCGGCCTACCGCCTCGCACTGCAGACCCGTGAGCAGCACATCCGTCGCGAACGCGCGACTTCTAATATTTGTACCGCCCAGGCGCTGCTAGCCAACGTGGCTTCCATGTACGCGGTCTACCACGGCCCGAAGGGGCTGAAGGACATCGCGCAGCGCGTCCATGACCGTGCCTCGGCCTTCGCCCAGGCCGTGAGCGGCGCCGGCAAGGAGCTGGTTTCCCGCGAGTTCTTCGACACCGTCACTGTGACCGGTGTGGATGCCGCGGCCATCAAGTCCCAGCTGCAGGAGCAGGGCTACCTGGTGCGCGCTATCGGCTCGGACAAGGTTACGGTCTCCTTCGGCGAATCCGCCACCACCGAGGACGTGGCCACGCTCGCAGCCGCCTTCGGCGCCGAGGCCTCTGATGATTCCGGAGATGCGGCCGCTGGCTCCTACGAGATTCCGGCTGCCGTCCAACGTGCCGAAGCACCGCTGCAGCACGAGATCTTCAACTCCATCCACTCCGAGACCCAGATGCTGCGCTACCTGCGCACCCTGGCAGACAAGGACCTGGCCCTCGACCGCACGATGATCCCGCTGGGTTCGTGCACGATGAAGCTCAACCCCACCTCCGCCATGGAGCCCATCTCTTGGCCGGAGTTCGCCGGTATCCACCCGTTTGCCCCGGAGGAGACCACCGCGGGCTGGCGCGCGCTCATTGAGGAGCTCGAGTCTTGGCTGTCTGAAATCACCGGCTACGCCCAGGTGTCTATCCAGCCCAACGCCGGCTCCCAGGGTGAGCTGGCAGGACTTTTGGCCATCCGCCGCTACCACGTGGCCAACGGTGACCAGGGCCGCGATGTCATCCTCATCCCGGCGTCTGCCCACGGCACGAATGCAGCCTCGGCCACCTTGGCAAACCTGCGCGTCGTGGTGGTCAAGACCGCCGACGATGGCTCCATCGACGTCGCTGATCTGGACGCCAAGATTGAGCAGCACGGCGAACACGTTGCCGGCATCATGATTACCTACCCCTCTACCCACGGTGTCTTCGATCCCGAGGTCCGCGAGGTCTGCGACAAGGTTCACGCGGCCGGCGGCCAGGTCTACATTGATGGCGCAAACATGAACGCACTGGCCGGTTGGGCCCGTCCGGGTGCTTTCGGTGGCGATGTCTCTCACCTCAACCTGCACAAGACCTTCACCATCCCGCACGGCGGTGGCGGCCCGGGTGTGGGCCCGGTGGGCGTCGCCAAGCACTTGGTTCCCTTCTTGCCTACCGACGCCAACGATCCACAGCTCGATCCCTCCCAGCCGGCGCAGGATGGCGGGGGCGTGCCGTCCACGGCTACGCGCTATGGTTCGGCCGGTGTGCTGCCGATTTCCTGGTCTTACCTGGCCATGATTGGCGCGCAGGGGCTGACGGATGCCACAAGCCACGCCATCCTTGGCGCGAACTACCTGGCACGGAACCTCAAGGATTCTTTCCCGGTGCTGTACACCGGAAACGCGGGCCTGGTGGCCCACGAATGCATCTTTGACCTGCGCGAGCTTACCGACGCCTCCGGTGTCACCGCCGCCGACGTGGCCAAGCGCCTCGTGGACTACGGCTTCCATGCCCCGACCTTGTCCTTCCCGGTGGCCGGCACACTTATGGTGGAGCCCACCGAGTCCGAGGACCTGGGCGAGCTGGATCGTTTCATCGAGGCAATGCGCTCCATCCGCGCTGAGATTCAGGAGATCATCGACGGTTCGGTGACTTACGAGGACTCCGTCATCCACCACGCGCCCTTTACCGCAGAGGCTGTCGCCGCTGATGACTGGGGCTTTAACTTCAGCCGTCAGCAGGCCGCCTATCCGGTGGCATCGCTGCGCCGCGGCAAGTACTTCCCGCCAGTGCGCCGCATCGATGAGGCGTACGGTGACCGCAACCTCATGTGCAGCTGCCCGCCGCCCGAGGCCTTCGACTACTCCGATGAGAACACCCAGGAGGATTAATTCATGACTGACCAACTGCACTCCCCGCTGCACGCCGAGCACGAGAAGCTTGGCGCCACCTTCACGGCCTTCGGACCGTGGGACATGCCGCTGAAGTACGACAACGAGCTGGACGAGCACCGCGCCGTCCGTAACGCCGCCGGACTCTTCGACCTCTCCCACATGGGTGAAATCTGGGTCAACGGCCCGGATGCCGCCGAATTCCTGTCCTACTGCTTCATCTCAAACCTCACGACCCTCAAGGTGGGCAAGGCGAAATACTCCATGATCTGCGCCGACGACGGCGGCATCATGGATGACCTCATCTCCTACCGCCTAGAGGAGACCAAGTTCCTCGTCGTCCCGAACGCCGGCAATGCCGACGCAGTGTGGGAGGCCCTGAACGAACGCGCCGAGGGCTTTGATGTGGATCTGAAGAACGAGTCCCGTGACGTAGCCATGATTGCCGTCCAGGGGCCGAAGGCAATGGAAATCCTCGTCCCGCTGGTGGAGGACACCAAGCAGCAGGCCGTCATGGATCTGCCCTACTACGCCGCGATGACCGGCAAGGTGGCCCGCAAGTACGCATTCATCTGCCGCACCGGCTACACCGGTGAGGATGGCTTCGAGCTCATCGTCTACAACTCCGATGCCCCGGAACTGTGGGAAGAACTGCTCAAGGCCGGCGAAGAGTACGGCCTCCAGCCCTGTGGTCTGGCAGCCCGCGACTCCCTGCGCTTGGAGGCCGGCATGCCGCTCTACGGCAACGAACTCACCCGTGACATCACCCCGGTGGAAGCCGGCATGGCCCGCGCCTTTGCCAAGAAGGAGCAGGACTTCGTCGGTGCTGAGATACTGCGCCAGCGTGCGGAGGAAGGCCCGAAGGCTGTCATCACCGGCCTCGTCTCCTCCCAGCGCCGAGCCGCTCGTGCTGGGTCGGAGGTCTTCGTGGGCGAGCAGAAGGTGGGCACCGTCACCTCCGGCCAGCCCTCCCCCACCCTGGGCCACCCAGTCGCACTTGCTCTCCTCGATACCGCCGCTGGTCTTGAGCCGGGCACTGCCGTTGAGGTGGATATCCGCGGCAAGCGCTACCCCTTTGAGGTTTCCGCGCTGCCCTTCTACAAGCGCGAGAAGTAAACTGCCTACTGAATTCATCTACTGAAAGGACCGTTTCCCATGGCTACCCTTCCTTCCGATTTCTCCTACTCCGAGGACCACGAGTGGATCAACGCTGCCGCTGATTCCGTGGTCGGTGCCACCGTTCGCGTCGGCATCACCTCCGTCGCCGCCGACCGCTTGGGTGAGGTTGTCTTCGCCGAGCTGCCGGCCGTCGGTGACACCGTCGAGCACGGCGAGACCTGCGGCGAGGTGGAGTCCACCAAGTCCGTCTCTGACCTCTACTCCCCGGTCACTGGCACCGTCACCGCCGTCAACGAGGATGTGCACGATGACTACGCCGTCATCAACAACGACCCGTTCGGTGAGGGCTGGCTCTTCGAGGTCGAGGTCACCGAGGCAGGCGAGCTCATGACCGCTGAGGAGTACGCCTCCGCTAACGGAGTCGCTTAAAAGCTCTGACGCCGCGGGGACTACCATGGGGATCCATGACTGCTCCCCGCGAACCATTTTTCCCCGCTGATCGCTCCATCCGCGCTTCCGCCGAGCCACTGGAGATCCGCCACCTGGGCCGCATGGGCTACCAGGAAACCTGGGATCTGCAGGCTGAGCTTGCGGCGGCCCGGGCAGCGGGCACGCAGGGTGATGTCATCCTCGTGGTGGAGCACCCCAATGTCTACACCGCCGGCAAGCGCACGCAGCCGGAGGATATGCCCGATAACGGCCTGCCGGTCATTGACGTCGACCGCGGCGGGCGCATCACCTGGCACGGCGAGGGCCAGCTCGTGGTCTACCCCATCATCAAGCTGGCAGAACCCGTGGACGTCGTGGACTACGTTCGCCGCCTCGAGGAAGCCATCATCCAAGCCGCGCGCCAACTGGGCGTGACCACTGCCGGGCGCATCGATGGCCGCTCTGGCGTGTGGGTTCCTTCCACCACCCAGGCTGCCGACCCAGCCGCCCCGAAGCGCGACCGCAAGCTCGGCGCTTTGGGTATTCGCATTACCCGCGGGGTGACCATGCATGGTCTGGCGCTCAACTGCACCAACACCCTGGAGTACTACGAGCACATTGTGGCCTGCGGCATCGACGACGCCGACGTCTCCACCCTCTCTCTAGAACTCGGCCGCGAGGTCACCATGGAAGAGGCAGAGGCCCCGCTTCTCGACGCCCTTCAAAAGGCCCTCTCCGGCGAGCTCACCGTGGCCGACCACACCTTTGCCTCGGCCCCCGATCCCATCAAGGTGGCCAACGAAAAGGCACGTCAGGCACGCCAAGCACAGAAGGAAGCCCACCCCGGGGAATAAAGGCTTATGGGCCTTTGATTGTATTAGGAAGAGCACACACCGACGCGTAAAGTGAGTTTTTGTGACTGTTAAGCCTGAAGGACGCAAGATGCTCCGCATTGAAAAGAAGAATGCGGAGTCGCCCATCGAACAGAAGCCGCGCTGGATTCGCAACCAGGTCCGCACCGGACCGGGCTACGAAGACATGAAGTCCCGCGTATCCGGTGCTTCGCTGCACACGGTGTGCCAGGAAGCCGGCTGCCCCAACATTCATGAGTGCTGGGAATCACGTGAGGCCACCTTCCTCATCGGCGGTGACAAGTGCACCCGCCGCTGCGACTTCTGTGACATCGCCACCGGCAAGCCTGAGGAGCTGGATCGTGACGAGCCGCGCCGTGTGGCCGAAAACATCCAGGAGATGGATCTTAACTACACCACCATCACGGGCGTGACCCGCGATGATCTGCCTGACGAGGGTGCTTGGCTGTATGCCGAGGTGGTCCGCAAGATTCACGAGCTCAACCCGCACACCGGTGTAGAAAACCTCACCCCGGACTTCTCCGGCAAGCCGGATCTGCTCCAAGAGGTCTTCGAGGCCCGCCCCGAGGTCTTCGCCCACAACCTGGAGACCGTTCCGCGCATTTTCAAGCGCATCCGCCCGGCCTTCCGCTATGAGCGCTCCCTCGACGTCATCCGCCAGGCACATGAGTTCGGGCTCATCACCAAGTCCAACCTCATCCTCGGTATGGGCGAGACCACGGAGGAAATCGAGGAGGCGCTGCGTGACTTGCGCGAGGTAGGCTGCGACATCATCACGATTACGCAGTACCTGCGCCCGGGTCCCCGCTTCCACCCGATTGAGCGCTGGGTGCGCCCGGAGGAGTTTGTGGAGCACTCCAAGTTGGCCAAGGAGCTCGGCTTCGGCGGCGTCATGTCTGGCCCGCTGGTTCGCTCCTCTTACCGCGCCGGCCGCCTCTACGTCCAGGCCATGGAGGCCCGCGGCCTCGAGCTGCCAGAGAACCTCAAGCACTTGGCGGAGACCTCCCAGGGCGCTACCGCCCAGGAGGCGTCCACCCTGATTGAGAAGTACGGCCCATCTGAGGAGACCCCGGTAACCACGCGCATGGTCAAGACCCCGGCGGGTGCCGACTCTGCTGCGGCGACTATCCGCTAGTTCGATTCTCGTTTTCACCCCCTGACCTTTAAAGTAGGAGCCATGGCTAACGACGACAAGGCATCGCTGAAGGAAGCGAAGAAGCAGGAGCGCGCGGCAAAGCGCGCCAAGCGCAAGCAGACCCGGTCACAGATGTGGCAAGCGTTCAACATGCAGCGCAAGCAGGACAAGGCGCTCATCCCCATCATGCTCGCTGCCTTCCTAGGCATGGGCTTGCTCTTCTTCCTCATTGGCTGGCTCTTCAACGGCCAGTGGTTCATGCTCATTCTGGGTTTGGGCATCGGCGCCATCCTCGCGATGTTCCTGTTCACCCGCCGCCTTGAGCGCGACATGTACAAGCAGGTCGAGGACCAACCTGGTGCCGCCGGGTGGGCGCTTGAGCAGCAGCTGCGCAACACCGTGGGCGTGGTCTGGAAGGTCAAGACCGGCGTGGCCGCAACCCGCCAGCAGGATCTCATCCACCGCGTCATCGGCAACTCCGGCGTCATCTTCGTTGTCGAGGGCGACCGCAAGCGCGTTGGCCCTACCCTTAACCGCCTGAAGAAGCGTGTGGACCGCCTCGCCGGTGGCGTGCCGGTGTACGAGGTCTTCGTCGGCAACGGTGACGATGAGGTTCCCGTATCGAAGCTGCGCAGCCACATCATGAAGCTCCCACGCAACTTCAACAAGAACGAGACCTACGACAACATCCGCCGCATTGAGGCCATGGATGATATGCCAGGCACCACCCCGGGTCTGCCTAAAGGCCCCATGCCGCGCCAGGCACAGAACATGTCCGGCATGAACCGCCGTATGCGTCGTATGCAGGAGCGCAAGGGCGGCAAATAAGCCACTTGCTCCAAGCACAACAAGGGTCCCTTCCGAGATTTCGGAAGGGACCTTTTCATTGGCTTCAAAGAGTCCTAAGCCTTGTTCCCCCATTGGCCACGGCACTACCTTCTACATATGGCATCTACCGAAAGGCGTCTTTAGCCCTGAAAACGCCATCTGCATCGCCTAAACGCCTTTTTTTAACCTCAAAAACGCCTTTCAACAGGTGCCCTTTGCCTAAATTGAGGCGCGTGCTCATATCCAACTTCATGAACCCCAAAGGGAAAACCAATTTCACCTTGATGACTTGGGGTTTTAGAACAATTTTGTACTTGACTGCTGAAAACTGCTTGATTTCACAGCGGGGTAGTTATTATCGGATGGTCGAACTGGCCCAGGAGCCGATGGAAATAGACCAGTTGAATATCGCAAGCCAACAGCTGCTTTTCCCTCTCCATGTCCGAGAACTGTGAGTTTAATCTTCTGGTAGTGGAAACCCAAGATTTTCTAGATACAATATTTGTGTGCCACATGGGCATATCGTGGCCTCCTGCTTTCCGACGAGCGAGCCCGGAGCGCGCGAGAACTCCACGACGAGCCCGGTCACCGCCTCACGCTTGTCTCGATGAGCCTCGAACTAGCTGAAAGGATGCGTGGGATCGATGTTGACCAGGCGTGGGAGGAGATCCGCACCGCCAAGGACACCACCAGTGACGCTCTCGCCGAGATGCGGATGTGGGTACGAGCCCTGAATCCAGTCCGAGACGCCGGAGCCCGCGGCCTTGCCGCACTTGAGCTCATCGCCGAATCGTTCCGAGGCACCGGTCTGACTGTGGACGTGTCTGGTGATAAAGCGTCAGACCGTGAACTCGCCAGTGATGACGAGGTCGCGCTGCTGATCTACCGCGCAGTTCAAGAAGGTTTGACCAACGCCTTGCGTCATAGCCGAGCCCGGACAGTGCGTATCTTCCTCGCAGTAAAGGAGCGCCGAATGGAGTTGGCCGTCATCAACGACTTCGGATGGGCCACGGCCGCCGAACCGCCGGAGTCAGTACCCGACTTCGGGTTCGGGTTGCGAGGAATTTCCGATCGCGCCGCAGAGCATGGCGGGTCCATGCACGCCCGCAGAATTGACGGCGAGTTCCACCTCGACGTCGTTGTGCCGCTCAGCGGCTCTGGCGCCCCCGGCCGAGAGGAGACGACGTGACCAGTCCAGACTCGATACGAGTGCTGTTGGTTGAAGATCAGCAGCTGATACGTCGAGGCCTGACCATGCTCCTCTCCACGGCCGGTGGGATCGAGATCGTGGCCCAGGCATCGGATGGGGAAACGGCACTCGCGGCCCTAGCCGATGAAGAAGTCGATGTGGTTCTCACAGACGCGCGCATGCCTGGTATGGACGGCGTGGAACTCACATCCCAATGCGCCACCCGATACCCTGGTCTGCCGGTCCTGGTCCTGACGACCTTCGATGATGATGCACTCGTGCAGTCGGCACTGGCTGCCGGTGCCTCGGGCTTCCTACTCAAAGACACATCTGTCGAGGGACTCACAGCTGCATTGCATGCGGTAATTGACGGTGGGATGGTGATCGATCCGCGCGTCGCGAAGGCAGCGATGCGAACTAAAGACTCCCGAGATGAGCCTCTGGCGATACTCACTCGCGGTGAACGCATAGTGGCCGAACTCGTCGCCCGTGGGCTGACGAACCCCGAGATCGCCGAAACTCTTGTTCTCGCCGAAGGAACCGTCAAGAACCATGTTTCGGCCCTCCTGCGGAAACTCGATGCGAGAGACCGCACAGCCTTGGCCCTCACGTTGTACAAAGCCCTAGGCGACTGACCTCAGGGCTACAAGCCTTGCAGCGCGCCTCGGCTGCCTATGCATGAGAACGAAACTCCTGGAGCGTCCAGGAAAGACGCGCTCCGGAGCGTTCCTCGCCGAGACAGACCCGTACAGTGTCATTAGTTCGCCGGTGGTTTGCCCCAGTCAGGGCGCTTGGTTAGGTGCCACGACCCGCACGAGGGGCATTCGTAGATCCGCAGCGGCCCTGCCCGTCGCGACCGTTTCAGTGCTACATGCACGGCGTCATCATAGTGCTCGTATTCGCGTTTACCAGTTTCGGAGCACAGTACGCGTTCGACTGGCGGCTTCTTCTACCTCCTCCGATGGTGCTTCATCACACAATGATTCTAAACTTCAGGTGTAACTGGCTCCTGTAGGTGACTGATGATGGTGGCAGCAACTACGAGCGCTGCGGCACCGAAGACTCCACCGGCGACCGCGACGGCTGTGTGGAAGCCTGTGAGGAACGCTCCACTGGCGACCATTTCGCCGAGGACTGCGACGCCGACGACGCTGCCGGTCTGGCGGGCGGCATTGATGACTCCTCCTGCAATGCCGACATGTTCCGGCGGGGCCGAGGCCACTGCGGCCGAGGTCGCGGCCGGCATCGCGAAGGCCATCCCGAATCCAGCCGTGAAGGTCAACACCGCGACCACCACGTAAGGGGTTTCTGCGGTGAGCAGCACGAGGCTGCTGAAGCCGATCGTGCCGACTACCAGTCCGGTGAGCATGGTGGGGAACGCGCCCCACCGGGCGACGGCACGGCCGCCCAGCGGTGACGCGACCACGGCGCTGCACGCCTGTGGTGCCAGCGCGAGGCCTGCCAGCCACGGCTCGTATCCCAGGTACTGCTGGAAGAAGAGGGAGAGCACGAAGAGTTGTCCGAAGAAGCTGATGTTGAGCGCGAGCCCTACCATTGCGGCCACGGAGAACCGGGCACGAGTGAACAAGGCCATCGGCAGCATCGGGTCCGGGTGTCGTCGCTCTGCGATGATGAACAGGGCGAGGAAGACGCCCCCGGCGATCAGCGCGGCTACCTGCCAGGGTGACCATCCGTGTTCGCCTGCGGTGATGACTGCATAGGTTACTGCCACCAGCGTGAGCGCGGAGAGCACCTGTCCGGGTAGGTCCACCCGTCTCGCGTGACTGCCCGTGAGCGCGGGAATTGCCCACAAGGTGAGCAGACAGCCGATAGCGACGATGGGGAGGTTAACCGAGAACACCGCCCGCCACCCGATCGTCGACACCAGCGCTCCGCCCAGGACCGGTCCGATCGCGGCGGCAACACCTCCTGCGCCGCCCCACAGCCCGATGGCGCGTGCTCGTTCCTTCGGATCGTCGTACACAGCCGACAGCAATGCCAGAGAGCCCGGCACGATCGCTGCCGCGCCCACGCCCTGGACGGCGCGACCAGCGACGAGGAACCCGCCTGTGGGAGCGAGGGCGCACACGGCCGAGAGCACAGCAAAGACCACCAGGCCAGCGAGGTAGACCCTGCGGGCCCCGAGACGGTCGCATGCGGCCCCAGCTGTGAGAAGGAACGCGGCGAACACGAGGGTATAAGCGTCGACGACCCACTGCAGTGAGCCCACCGTCGTGTCGAGGCCAGTGCCGATCTCGGCGAGGGCGACATTGACGATGGTCGTATCGAGCATGACGATGAAGAAACCGAGGAGGGCCGCGACCAGCGCCGTGCGCCGATGCGCGGTCATACGCGAGACTCCAGCGAAGCCTCGGCGGGCGGGTGGCCGAAGTAGGTGCGCTTGCTCAGGTCTTGATCCCAGGTCCGGTAGGACCGGTCC